>CALMWO010000372.1 GCA_937873805.1 uncultured Hyphomonadaceae bacterium | reverse complement strand
AGGGTGAAGTCCGCCGCCCACCAGTCTTCCCTGTCGCTGAATTCCGGGTCCGGCGCCAGGGTGAAGTCCGCCGCCCACCAGTCTTCCCTGTCGCTGAATTCCGGGTCCGGCGATTTCCGCTTGCGGCTCGCGAACTCAGGTTTCGAGGCCACATCCGTCGTGGTCGACAGGTAAGTGTCGTGCCGCACAACCAGCACGCCATCCTTGCTGAACACCAGATCCGGCTCGATGCAGTCGGCGCCGTCATTCAGCGCGCGTTGATAGCCTTCCAGCGTGTGTTCCGGCATGTGCCCGGACGCGCCGCGATGCGCGATCAGCAGCGGCGTCCTGTGCCCCAGCGAAGCATAAGGCCAGCCGCCCTTTGCTCCGGTCGCGCCCGAAAGCGTATCGCAGCCGATCAGGGCCAGGGGCAGGGTAAGCAGTCCGAGAATCTTGATGCGCATCATGGGGATGGACCATGCTCATGTGACGCCCTGATGTCGAGACGCAGCGCAGCAACGAAGGTCATGGCGCCGCTCCGTCCCCAACGTCACCACTTTACGACGCCCGTCCGTCATGGTCATGTGAGCAAACACTCACTACCGGACGCGCCGCCATGACCGCAGACCAGCAAGCTCCCTTCGGTTCCGGCTTCGGCTATCGTTCCACGGCGGCCGACGTGCTCGAGGGCATCGACCTCAAGGGCAAGAACGTCATCGTTACCGGCGGCTATTCCGGCATCGGTATTGAGGCCGTGAAGGCGCTCGTGGCGGCGGACGCCTCGGTCACCGTCCCCGCACGCCGCCCCGACAAGGCGCGTGAAGAACTCGCGAACGTCCCCGGCGTCGAAGTCGCCGAACTCGATCTAGCCGATCTGAAGTCGGTCGCCCGGTTCGCGGCCAGCTATGTCGCTAGCGCCAAGCCGCTGCACATCCTCATCAATAACGCCGCCATCATGGCCAATCCCGAAACCCGCGTCGGCCCAAACTGGGAATCGCAGTTCGCCACCAACCATCTCGGCCACTTCGCGCTGGTCGCCGGCCTTGCGCCCGCGCTGAAGGCGGCGAACGGCGCCCGCGTCGTCAGCGTCTCGTCCACGGGCCACAAGCTGTCGCCCGTCGTGTTCGAGGATATCCACTACGGCTCGCGCCCCTACAATAAATGGTCGGCCTATGGTCAGGCCAAGACCGCCAACTCCCTCTTCGCCATCGAGCTTGATCGTCGGGGCCAGGCGCATGGCGTTCGCGCCTTCGCGATCCATCCGGGCGGCATCATGACGCCGCTGCAGCGTTATCTCCCGAAGGAGGAAATGATCGCCGCCGGCTGGATGGATGCCGACGGCAATGTCAACGAACGCTTCAAGACGGTGGAGCAGGGCGCCGCGACAGAGACATGGGCCGCCACCTCGCCCCAGCTCAACGGCAAGGGCGGCCTCTACTGTGAAGATTGCGACGTCGCCCAACTCACCCAGCCGGGAACCTCGCGCACGTCCGGTGTCGACCCCCACGCCGTGGATGGCGACGCCGCCAGGCGCCTCTGGCAAGTCTCCGTCGAACACACCGGCCTCGACGCCTTCTGACGCACGGGCGCCATTGAGAACGCCCCGCGTCTAAGCGTCCTTCGCGCCCAGGCCGCGAAAGACAAATGCGAGAAGCCGCCCCGTCTGTGCTTCACCGGCTGGGGGCTGTGGGAGGCGCCACAGGCCCGAGAGCAGCGTCAGCACATCCCCTGCAT
>CALMWO010000371.1 GCA_937873805.1 uncultured Hyphomonadaceae bacterium | reverse complement strand
ACCAAAACCCTCGGAGGCAGCGGCTACACTGGCGAGGCATGAGCGCGGAAATGTCCAAAGCTCAAAAGCTCTGCGAACGCTGGCAGATCATGCAGGCGGATCGCATGCCGTGGCTTGTCCAGTGGCAGGAAATCGCCGACTTGATGGCCCCTCGCTCGGCTGGCATCAGCACAAAGACCAATCTACCCGGCACCTCGCGGGAGGCTACGCTGTTTGACACGACAGCAGGTGACGCCCTCCTGACAATGGCGGGTGGCCTCATGTCGTGGATGATGCCCGCAAACGAGCCTTGGTTTGGATTCGAGCCGGTGCGCGAGCTTCGCGGCTCGGATCGCGTCAAAAAGTGGACGCAGGAATGCGCGGAGCTTGGCCGGGAATACCTGTCCAACTCCAGCTTCTACACTGAGTCGCATGAGGATTTGCTTTCGCATTGCGGTTTTGGAACGTCCGCGCTGTACTTTGCCCTCGAAGACGGCGAGCTTCGTTTCGAGCATCTTCCAACTGGCTCCTACTGCATCGACGAGAATCGCTTTGGCGTGGTCGATACGCTGTTCCGCGAGTTTGAATGGTCAATCGAGCAAGTCGCCAAGCATTTCGGCGAGGAAGCTCTTTCGGCCAAGAGCCGCGAGGCGCTCAAAGATGAGAAGCGCAGGCTCGCCAAGATCAAGATTCTGCATGCCGTCTATCCTCGATCCAACGACGAACGCCCGCGAGACGAGCTTTCTCGGATGGCCGATTGGGGCAAGGCGTTCGCGTCCTGCTACGTCGAGACGGCGGAAAAGAATTTGCTTCGCGAGTCGGGTTTCGATGCGTTTCCGTTCTCGGTGGGCCGCTATCTGAAATGGACGGCGCTGGAAGGGAAAACCGCCTACGGCTACGGGCCGGGATTTGCGGCGCTTCCTGACACGCGGCAGATCAACTTTCTCCAGATGATGATGGACTGCGAGGCCGTATAGCGCGTCCGCCCCGCCATGATCTCAGACGAGCGGATGGAGGGTGACGTTGTGCTTTCTGCCGGTGGCATCACCTACATTTCGCAGGGCATGTTTGAGCCGAAGCCCATCCAGGTCGGCGGAGACTACAACGTGGGCCAAGATCGCGTGAAGATGCGGCAAGACGCCATCCGGGCCAAGTTCCACGCCCAACTCTTCAACATGTTCGAGGGACTCGATGGCGTCAGGACCGCGACGGAAATCAACGAGCGTGCTGCCGAGAAGATCACGGCCATAACGCCCGCGTTCTCTCGTCTCGCCACCGAGAAGCATACGCCGATGCTCAAGGCGCTGTTTGGGCAGTGGCTTGAAGCCGGAATGTTGCCAGCGCCACCCCCCGAAGCCATCCAGCGCATTTCCGATTCGGTCGGGATGGTGCCGAATCCGGCCATTTCGTTCTCGTCTCGGCTGGCGCTGGCAATCAAGAGCCTGCGCAACGTCGATGCAGACCGCCATATTCAGCGCATCACGGCCATTGCGCCGCTGCGTCCCGAAGTCTTAGAGCCGTTTGATTGGCTCGCCTGGGCGCGTGGTTCTGGCCGTGACGCGGGCGTTCCTACGGATTACATCCTGGACGAGGAAGTCGTTCAGCAAAACATGGCCGCGAAGCAACAAGCGGAAGCCGCGCAGGCTCAAATGGCGATGCTCGAACAGGGCGCGAAGGCGCTCGGCAGCGTCGGCGGCATCGAAGCCCTGAAAGGAGCCGCCGCATGATCTTTGGTGCTGCCATCACTGGAACGCTCAAAGGCATCGCGGCCATTCTGTCGATGCTGGTTTGCGTGTGCGTCGTGTTCTGGCTCGCTGGAAAACTTGACTGATTTTATGAAAATCACTTCTGACCATTGGCTTGAAGGCGTGCTGAAACAGCCTATACCGGGCGGTTCTGCCATGCCGGTTCGTCGTTTCCTTGTGATCCACTTCACAAGCGGGGCGTCGGCGCAAAGCTCAATCAACTTCTGGAAGACTCCAGCGGCCAAGGGTGCATCCGCTCATATCGTGATCGACCGCGACGGCACTGTTTATCAATGCCGCCCGTTCAACGTCACAGCAGGCCATGCGGGCGTCTCGCAGTGGCGGGGCTTCAAGAGCCTAAACGCCTGCTCCATCGGCATCGAGCTTGCAAACGCGGGCGACAACGTGGCGTTGGCGGCTCGCTGGTCAAAGTTTGAGCCGGTTACAGCCAAGCACAAGAACGGCGGCAAGCCGCAAAAGTGGGAAGTCTATTCGCCTGAGCAACTCGCCGCTTGTGAGGAAGTCGCTAAGGCGCTGGTGGCTCGCTACAAGCTCGACGACGTAATCGGCCACGAAGACATTGCGCCGGATCGGAAGAATGATCCTGGCCCGGCCTTCCCGATGGCGGCGCTTCGTGTGGCCTGCGGATTCAAACCGGAGGTGAAGCCATGAATGACCGTTCCAAGCTCGACCTCGCGCAATCATTCAACCGGGGAAACGACCTGTTTGAATACACCTTCACGGTCGCAACGAAACGCCATGAGGTGCAGGCGGCGGTTCTGCGTGCCTTCATCGAGGGCTTTAACTGCTTCCTGTTCAAGTTCGAGTTCAAAGGTCGCAAGTTCGAGGATCGCATTGCCCTGCCGCATGCCGCTGGATTCGATGAACGCGACGCCGTGGAGATGGCCGAATATGCCCATGACCGCTTTGTGAACACGGTAAAGAAACTCGTCAAAGCATGACCGAAGCCGAGCAAATCGAAGCCAAGCGCAAAGATCGCCAAGCGCGTTTGAATGACGCATGGGCAGACCTCGCGACAAGCAAGGCGTTCCGGCTCGTCATGGAAGACGCGCAGCTTCATTTCGGCATGTTCAAAGAGTCGTTTCTTGCGACTGACAATTT
>CALMWO010000370.1 GCA_937873805.1 uncultured Hyphomonadaceae bacterium | reverse complement strand
TGATCTCGGCATCGTCGAGCGCGACCAGTTCGACAACTGCCGCGTGCAGCTGGTTCTCGTCGCGCATCGGCGCGGTGCAGCCTTCGAGATAGGAAACGTAAGCGCCCTCGTCTGCGATGATCAGCGTGCGCTCGAACTGCCCCGTGCCTTTCGCGTTCATACGGAAATAGGTCGACAGCTCCATCGGGCAGCGAACGCCCTTAGGGATGTAGACGAATGTGCCGTCGGAGAAGACAGCCGAGTTCAGTGTCGCGAAGAAGTTGTCGCTGACTGGCACGACTGTGCCGAGATACTGCTTCACCAATTCCGGGTGCTCGCGCACGGCTTCCGAAATCGACATGAAGATGACGCCGGATTTCGCGAGTTCAGCGCGGAAGGTCGTCGCAACGCTGACGCTATCGAACACCGCATCGACCGCGACTCTTGGCTGGGAGGAATTGGGCGGCGTCTCGCGCGCCTCAGCCGCAGAGCCAAGCGCCCCCTCGACGCCGAGCAGCACTTCCTGTTCGCGGAGTGGAATGCCGAGCTTGGCGTAGGTGTCGAGGATCTCTTTCGGAACGTCGTCGATCGTCTTGTACTTCGCGGCGCCTTTCGGCTCGGCGTAGTAGTGCGCGTCCTGGTAGTCGATCTTCGGATAATTGATCATCGCCCAGGTCGGCTCAATCATTTCCTTCCAGCGCTGGAAGGCTTCGAGCCGAAGCTGGAGCATCCACTCCGGCTCTTCCTTCTTCGCCGAGATGTAACGAACGGTGTCTTCGCTGAGCCCCTTGGGCGCCAACTCCATCTCGATGTCGGTGACAAAGCCTTCGGCGTACTTGTCGGATTCAAGCGCACGGGCGGCATCGACCGTTCCCTGGTCGATGCCTTCCTTCACCAAGACTTCCTTGCCCTCAGACATGCGTGTCCAGTTTCACCAGTTGCGGCCGCGCGCGGGCCGCGTGTTTAATCCAGGCTTCCGCCAGCGCATCGAAATCCTGCCAGACGGTCGCCCAGCCGAAACTTGCCCGGATGGCCGAACGCGCGGCGGTATCGCTGAGGCCCATCGCGGTCAACACGCGACTGGGCTTAACCTTGCCCGACGAGCAGGCGGACCCGGCGCTGACCGCAAAACCCGCCAGATCCAGACCCATTATCTGGGTTTCCGAGGGGAGACCTTCAACTCCGAAGCAGGAAACACCGGCGACCCGCGCTGCGCCTGATCCATGGACCTGCAGGCTGGGAGCGGCGGCTTTCAGCTTTTCTTCCATACGGTCGCGGTGTTCGCTCAGCGACTGGTAGGTCTCGATGCCGCGGGTGGCCTGCGCGACGGCCGCGGCGAAGCCCGCAATGCCTGCGACATTCTCGGTGCCCGCACGCCGCCCGAACTCCTGCCCGCCGCCGGTCTGCACCGCAGCGAATGGGGCGCCTGCTTTCACATAGGTTGCGCCAATGCCGTGCGGGCCGCCGATCTTGTGAGCGGAGAGCGAAAGGTAATCGACTTCCAGATCGATGATCGAAACCTCGATCTTGCCCAGCGCCTGGATCGCATCGCAGTGGATCAATCCGCCAGCCTTGTGCGCGATATCAGCGGCTTCAGCGACGGGTTGGATAACGCCGGTCTCGTTGTTCACCAGCATCAGCGACACCAGAGGCCGTTCGCCCCTGCCGGCAACGGCCGCGACTTCCGCGCGTAGCCGGTCGAGATCGACGACGCCGTCAGGCTTTATCGGCCACGCAGAGACATCGCCAGCGATCGTGGTGACGGCGTCGTGCTCGATGGCGGATGTGATCAGCTTCGCATTGCCAACCGCACGCAGCGCGCCCCGCAGGGCCAGCGCGACGGCTTCCGTTCCGCCTCCGGTGAAGGCGATGTCATCCCGGCAGGCGCCGATGGCCGCGGCAATAGTTTCGCGGGCGCCTTCTACCAGGGCGCGAGCTTTGCGGCCTTCGGCGTGAACCGACGATGGATTTCCGGTGAGGCCCAGCGCGGACACGATCGCGGCCTTCGCCTCGGCGCGAAGGGGGGCGGTGGCGTTGTAATCTGCGTAGATGCGGGCGCCGGAGCTCATGGGACCGGCTCTTACGCCAGTTTCTAGCTAGCCGACAGGCCGCTATCCATGCGGATGCCCGATCCGTTGGAAAGCTGGGCATTTAGTTTGCCGGAAATGACATCCTGCAGCGTCACGCCTTCAAGGAAATCGCGAATATGGCCGTCCAGAGCGATCCAGAGCCCCGCAGAGGCATGCCCGCCGCCGACCCAGTCGCGCCCCTGTTCGGCATTTCCGGTCTCTTCGACGGCCCGAAACACCTCGCCCACGGTGATATCGCCGGCCGGGCGCTGCAGCCGGTAGCCGCCGCCGGGGCCACGGGACGAGACCACGAGGCCCGCGCGGCGAAGCATCGCGAACAGCTGTTCCAAGTAGGAAAGCGAGATCTGCTGCCTTTCGGCGACCTCAGCCAGGGCAACCGGTCGGGAGGCGGAGTTCCCCGCCACATCCAGAAGCGCAATTACCGCATAACGGCCTTTGGAACCCACTCGCATACACCGGTCCTTTGATCGGGATGGAAGATTTCCCCGACTTTCGTAGGGTTTACGGACAGGCATGGGGGGCGGATCACACGAAATGCTTGAAATCTGAGTCCGAAATGGTGTTTGACGGGCGGCTTGGGCGTTCAGCCCATGAAACGCCCGTTACAGGGCAAGATCGCGCGAGCACCCCATGGCCGAACTGATCATCTCCGGACCTGCTGGACGGATCGAGGCGCGTTACGTTCCCGCCCCCGGCGAGAACCCTCCGATCGCGCTGATCCTGCACCCCCACCCCAAAGCGGGCGGCACGATGCAGGACCCGGTGACGATCACCCTGTTCGAGATGTTCGTGGCGCACGGCTTCTCGACCATGCGCTTCAACTTCCGGGGCGTCGGCCGCAGCCAGGGCACGTTCGATGCCGGCGTCGCCGAACTCTCTGACGCCGCCTACGTGCTGGACCATCTCGAGTCGCTGAATGAAGCGCCGAGCCAGTGCTGGGTCGCGGGCTCGTCCTTCGGCGCCTACATCTGCCTGCAGCTTCTGATGCGCCGCCCGGAGATCGACGGCTTCGTCGCGGTCGCCCCGCCGGCCAACCATTACGACCTCTCCTTCCTCGCGCCCTGCCCGGCTTCGGGCATCATCATCTCGGGCGACAAGGACGTGGTCGCGCCTCCGGCTGACATCGACCGCTCGCTCACCAAGGTGCGCGTCCAGAAGGGCGAGATCATCGACCGCGCGACCGTCACCGGCGCCAACCACTTCTTCCAGGGCAAGCTGGACGAGATGGAGAAGACCGCCGCGACCTATCTCAAGCGCCGCATGAAGGCGTTCGACAAGGCGCAGAAGGAAGCGGCCGAAGCGAAAGCCATCAAGGACGCCGCCAAACTGCCGGCGCCGCCCAAGCAGAGCTGATAGCATCGGGCCGGACCAGAGGGGGACCACATGGCGATCAGTGATGTGGAAGCGGTGGACGCCGTCGGCATCGAACCGGAAACCGGCAATGCGATGCTGGTGATCACCGACGATCTCGACTGGTCCGATCCGGTGGCGCATCTCAACGCCCTGCAGCAGAAGGTCACGGCCTATCTCGGCTTCATCCAGAGCGGGCAGCTTGAACAGTCCGTTCCTGAAGCCGCGGGGCGCAAGCCAAAGATCGGCGTGATCCAGCAGTTCGAACCGCCGGAGAATATCCTGCCGATCCTCGCCGGGCTGGGCGAACAGCTCGCCACGATGAACATCGAATTCGGCTTTGGTCCGCTGCCGGATGGTTACGAACAGCCAGCTTGACCGGCCCCCCGGTACGCCCGTATCACCTCCCCATGTCGCACCGCGCCACCCTCTCCGCGTATTACTGCCGCACGCTTTCATAGCGGCGGTGCGATTGTGCATGCCGCCCAAACCGGCGGCGATGTGAGATGGCCTCCGGTCGGATAGACCTTGTAGGAGCCTCTCGTGACCCTCGACGCAAACGCCCAGAAGTCGACCTTCCTGCGGGAAATGATCGGCCGTGGCCACGTCTACCAGATCACTGACGAGAAGGGTCTCGACGAATACGCGACGGGCGTGCCCACCGGATACATCGGCTTCGACTGCACGGCGAAGTCGCTGCATGTGGGATCGCTGGTGCAGATCATGAACCTGCGCCGCCTGCAGCAGGCGGGCGGCAAGCCGATCGTACTGATGGGCGGCGGCACCACGAAGATCGGCGACCCGACCGACAAGGAGAAGTCGCGCCCGATCCTCACCACCGAAGAGATCGCCAACAACATGGCGGGCATCAAGAAGAACTTCGAACCGTTCCTGACGTTCGGTTCGGGGCCGACCGATGCGATCATGATCGACAACGCCGAATGGCTCGACCAGATCAAGTGGATCGAATTCCTGCGCGACTACGGCAAGCACTTCACGATCAACAAGATGATCGCGCAGGAAACCGTGCGGCGCCGTCTCGACAATGAGGAGCCGTACACCTTCCTCGAATTCAACTACATGCTGCTGCAGTCGTACGACTTCCTGGAGCTGGCGCGTAAATACGACTGCCGCATCCAGATGGGCGGTTCCGACCAGTGGGGCAACATCGTCAACGGCATCGACCTGACGCGCCGCATCATCGACAAGCAGGTGTTCGGCGTGACGACGCCGCTGATCACCACCGCGAGCGGCGGCAAGATGGGCAAGACGGCTGAAGGCGCCGTCTGGCTGAACCCGGAGATGCGTTCGCCTTACGATTACTGGCAGTTCTGGCGGAACACGGAAGACGCGGACGTCGCCCGTTTCATGCGGCTGTTCACAGACCTGCCCGCTTCCGAGATCGCAGAGCACGAAAAGGCGCAGGGCGCGGCGATCAACGACGCGAAGAAGCGCCTTGCCGATGTGGCGACGTCGATGCTTCACGGCGAGGAAGAAGCGAAGAAGGCTGCGAGCGCGGCGGAGGCCGTGTTCAAGGGCGGCGGTTCTGCCGAGGGTATGCCGACATTCGAAGTTGAGCGTGCGCTGCTGGTTGCCGGATATCCGGTTCTGGATGCGCTGGTCGCTGGCAAGCTGGCGGCCTCCAAGGGCGAAGCGAAGCGGGCTGTTGGGGAAAACTCCGTTAGGCTGAATGGCGAACCGGTGACGGATGCCACCGCCACGATTTCCGAAGCGGCGCTGGATGGCGAAGGCACGGCGCGGCTTTCGGTGGGCAAAAAGCGGCATGCGCGGCTGAAGGCGATTTAGGCACGCGGCGGCGTTCTCGCAGGTGACTGCGAGGCGCGTGGGGATTGGTTTTCGAGCCTTGAATGGTGAGGGCGGTCCGCGTGTGCGGAGAGAGCCCCCTCCGTCTCGGCGCGAAGACGCGCCGATCCACCTCCCCCAGCGCGGAGCGCTGGAGGAGGAAAGGCGCCGGTGGTT
>CALMWO010000369.1 GCA_937873805.1 uncultured Hyphomonadaceae bacterium | reverse complement strand
CAGCTGCAGATTGCTGGCCTGATCGATGCGGACCGCCTGATAGCGGCGCGTCTGATCGAAGAGACCGACGAAGCAGGCTTCATGCGCGGTGACCTGCACGAGATCGCCAGCGCCCTCGGCGTCGAGTTCGAGGATGTCGAAGCTGTGTTGCAGACCTGCCAGGGCTTCGAGCCCACGGGCGTCATGGCGCGCAACATTCAGGAATGCCTGTCGCTGCAGTTGATCGAGCGCGATCGCTTCGATCCTGTGATGCAGAAGCTGATGGAAAATCTCGAGATCGCGGCTCGTCGTGATTTCAAACGCCTCGCGGAAATCTGCGGCGTCGATCAGGAAGACGTGATCGACATGCTGGCCGAGCTGCGTACGCTGACGCCGCGCCCGGGCGCAGCGTTTGCCGGCGATGCCGCGCCTGCGATCACGCCTGACGTGTTTGTACGCGAAATGCCGAACGGCACATACGCGGTTGAACTCAACGCGGATACGCTGCCGCGCGTGCTTCTCGATCGCACATATTACGCGGAAGTCTCGGGTCTTTCGAAGACGGACGAGGAAAAGGCCTTCATTTCGGAATGCCAGGCGAATGCGAACTGGCTGATCAAGTCCCTCGACCAGCGCGCGCGCACCATTCTGAAAGTGTCCTCGGAGATCGTGCGCCAGCAGGACGGGTTCTTCGTGTCTGGCGTGCGTGCGCTGCGTCCGCTCAATCTCAAGACGGTCGCTGATGCTGTCGAGATGCACGAGTCGACCGTAAGCCGTGTTACATCGAACAAATATGTCTCGACGCCGCGCGGCGTGTTTGAGCTGAAATACTTCTTCTCGGCCTCGATCCCGTCCGTGCAAGGCGGTGAATCGCATTCAGCGGAAGCTGTGCGGCACCGCATCAAGGAAATGATTGACGCGGAGAGCAAGGAGGGCATCCTGTCCGACGATCAGATCGTCGAACGGCTACGCGCCTTTGGCATCGATATCGCGCGCCGCACGGTCGCCAAGTATCGCGAGTCACTCCGAATTCCCTCATCCGTGGAACGCCGACGCATATTCGCAACGGGCGGCTGAGCTGTTCACGTTTCTTGCCGTTGACCTTCGTGTCCGGTGAACACAGACTTACATAGGAGAGGTTGGGTGTAGCCTGCGCGCAAGTCGTGCGGGTTTAGAGAAGGAGCCTCCTGTTGCAAGTCCAGATCGCAGGCAAGAAAATCGAAGTCGGCGCAGCGCTTCAGGAACGAATAGCGTTCGGTTTGGAGAACCGTGTATCCAAATACTTCAATCGCACGGGCGAGGCCTTTGTCACCGTGTCGAAGCCTGGCTGGGCGTTCTACTGCGATTGTTCGATCCATCTTCCATCGGGCGTGACGCTGCAGGCGCACGGTGAGGGCGACGATGGCTACCAAGCCTTCGAGATGGCGCTCGACAAGATCGAGAAACGCGTCCGGCGCTACAAGAACCGCCTCCGCGATCACCGCGCGGCGCCCAATGGCAATGGCGTGCTGTCCGAGATCGCCGCGGAGCGGATCATTCTGCCGCGCGACGAGACCAACGAGCCTGACGAGGATGCCGGCGCCGAATCGGGCCTTGCCGGCGCGGCTGGGGATGCCCCGGCCATCGTCGCGGAATCTGACACGAAAATCCGCACGATGACCGTTTCCATGGCGGTCATGCAGCTTGAGCTGGTGGAATCTCCGGCAGTCCTGTTCCGCAATGCGGCTCACGGGCGCCTGAACATGGTCTATCGCCGTCACGACGGTAATGTCGGCTGGGTAGACCCCGGCAAGGACGGCTGATAAGGCGCGGCTGAAAATTTGCAGATGTTTTTCACTGGGACACACACCAGTTGGCGCACTTGCGAGTTATTGCGCTATGGACATGTTTAACGGGCATCGGGGCGTCCCATCGGGAGGGACGTGTAGAGTTATGACAGTCAGTTTTGGTCGGCCTGGTGGGGTTTGCGGATGAACGGTCACGTCATCACGAGCCTTGGCGATCTCCTTCTCCCCACCGCTGTTGTCGCCCGTGCGCGCTGGAAGGGCCGCAAGCAGGTGCTGGCCGAGATGTCTGGCGTCATGGCCAAAGCGCTGGGCCTGAGCGCCCGTGAGGTTCACGAGGCTGTACAGGAGCGCGAGCGCCTGGGGTCCACGGGTGTGGGCGAAGGCGTCGCGATCCCTCATGCGCGCATTGAGACGCTATCGCGACCAGTGGGCGGTTTTGCCCGGCTGATCGATGCGGCGGATTTCGAGGCGATCGATGAACGGCCTGCCGATCTGATCTTCATGCTGCTTGCGCCTACGGACGCTGGCGCGGATCACCTGCGGGCGCTGGCGCGTGCGGCGCGCGTTTTCCGGCAGGAGCGCATCCGGTCCGCCCTTCGTCAGGCGCAGACCGAGGATGCCGTGCTGGCGATCCTGTCGCCCGACCGGACGATCAATGCGGCCTGATCTTCAACCCTGAAATTCCGCAATGCGGGCGGCCAGCCAGACTGGCTGTTCCAGCGGGATCATGTGTCCGGCGTTCCGCGCCTTTATCGCTGTTGCGCTGGGAATCAGCTTTGCCATTCGCTCGATTGCGGTGAAGGGTACAAAGGGGTCGCTGTCCGCCCCGATCAGCAGCAGGGGGATATCCAGTTCGGGCAGGCGCGGGGCAAGCGAGACCCGCGTGCTGGTTTCCTTCAGCTGGGCGACCAGCACCGGCTTGCCCAGATCCCGGTCCATGGCCCGTATCACATCGACCACGTCGGGGTCGGACTGATGCGAGGGGTGGACGAACTGGTTGATCCGGGCCGGCGGAATGCCCCGGTAGTCATGCTTTGCCAGCAGATCGAGCGCCCGCACCCGTTCAACAGCTTCTTCCTCGGTCAGCCCGAAGGCTGAGGAGGCGACGGTGACAAGGGAAGCCACCCGGCCCGGGTTGTCGAGCGCGTATTCCAGCGCCAGATAGCCGCCCATCGAGAACGCGACGAGATGAAGCGGGTCGCCCACGGAGGCGGCTGAATGGATCAGCCCAAGCATGCCTTGGCGCGTCACTTCAGATTCGATCGCTATGTAATCAGTGGAAAACCGGGGTTCCAGCCTTTGCCGGACCGGCCGCCAAACCCGCTGATCGCACATTGTTCCGGGCAAAAAGGTCAGGATTTCAGCCATTCGCTATCCTTGTTTTCCCCGCTTGATCAGCGCGGAGCCGCAGTATAAGCAACGCGCTCCCAAATCGGGGCTGGCCTTCCAAGGCTCGTGCCCGGTCCACGGAAAGTGGGGCCATAGCTCAGTTGGGAGAGCGCTTGCATGGCATGCAAGAGGTCGTCGGTTCGATTCCGTCTGGCTCCACCATTCCTTCCCTGATCTGAAAAGAAAACCGCCTGAAACGAAAACGGCCCGCGAGATGATCGCGGGCCGTTTCGGTTTTCTGCTGCGAGCAAGGCCTGCAGCCGCGGTCAGGTCTCTTCTTCTTCCGCGGGGCCTTCTTCCTCGTCGTCCGAGAAGTCGTCGTCCTCGTCGATGACGGTCAGATCGTCGTCCTCGTCTTCATCGTCATCCTCGAGGTCGTCGTCGACATCGTCGTCATCGCCGCCGGAGAAGCCAGCCTTGCTCTTCGTCTTCACGGGAGCAACGACGCCTTCTTCTTCCTCTTCCTCGGTTTCGAGAACATCGTCGTCGTCTTCGAGGTCGATATCGTCCTCTTCGTCGTCTTCGTCCTCATCATCGTCTTCGTCGTCTTCATCCTCGTCGTCTTCGTCCTCATCCTCGTCATCATCGACGGGAGCCGCGGCCTTCTTGGCCGGAGCGGACTTCGGTTTCGCGGATGCGGCAGCCTTCTTCGGCTTGGCCGGTTCGGCAGTCACTTCAAGGACGGTCTTGCACTTTGGACAGACCGGCGGGCTCTTCCCGAGGTCATAGAATCTGGACCCGCATTCCGGGCAGATGTGCTTTTCGCCGAGGTCAGTATTAGCCAAGGTCATTTCCCCATGCTTGGGTCGGGCGCTTGCCATGTCTGTGCGAACCTGTAAAGCGCCCATGTTTCTCGAAGTCCAGTGGCTTCGATGAGGCTTTCCACAGGCCCGATAAAGGCGCTTAGAAGACCCATGCGCGCGATCTCCAGACCTGTCAGCCGGATCGCCGGATCGGTTCGCGCGCCCGGCGACAAATCCTGCTCGCATCGTGCGGTCATGATGGCGGCCGTGGCGACCGGCGAATCGACCGTCACGGGCCTCCTGGAAGGCGAGGACGTTCTCAACACCGCGAAGGCCGTGAAGGCGCTGGGCGCGGGCGTCGAGCGTACCGGGCCAGGCGCGTGGACGATTGCAGGCGTGGGGGCGAAAGGGTTCTCCAGCCCGCAGCGCGATCTCGATTTCGGCAATTCGGGAACCGGCGCACGTCTTATGATGGGTCTCGTCGGCGGGCATGATGTCAGCGCGCGGTTTGTAGGCGACGCCTCGTTGTCGTCTCGACCCATGGAGCGCGTGCTGAAGCCGCTGCGCGAAATGGGCGTCGGGGCGGAGACCGCGCCGGGCGGAAGGCTGCCCGCCCTGATCCGTGGCGGCAATCTGAAGGCGATCCGCTATGCGCCGCCCGAAGCTTCGGCGCAGGTGAAGTCGGCCATCATGCTTGCAGGTTTGCGCGCCGAAGGCGTGACCATCGTCGAAGAGAAAGAAGCCACGCGAGATCATACCGAACGGATGCTACGGGCCTTCGGCGTGGAGGTCGGTGTTGAGGAACGCGGCGCCGGCGGACCGATCGTGTCTGTTCGTGGCGGGCAGATGTTGAAAGCGCTCAAGGCCGACGTTGCGGGCGACCCGTCATCGGCGGCGTTCGCGCTGGCGATGGCGCTGATCGCCGGCGAAGGCGGGGCCAGCGTGACCGGCATGCTCGACAATCGCACACGCACCGGCTTCATCGATGCGGCGAAAGCCATGGGCGCAGATCTGCGCACGGAAGAAGACGGGCAGGCGACAGGCGAGGATACGGTGCGTGTAATCGCATCGCCTTCACAGCTGCGCGGCGTGTCACTCGATCCGGCGCTGGTGCCGTCGATGATCGACGAGCTGCCGATTTTTGCTGTGCTGGCGGCGTTTGCTGACGGCAAGACGAAAGTCACGGGCGCGGCAGAACTGCGCGTGAAGGAAAGCGACCGCATCAAGGCGATCTGCGGAATGTTGTCCGTGAACGGTGTCGAGGTGGAAGAACTGCCCGATGGCTTCATCGTGACAGGCCTTGGCGTAAAAGGTGTTCGCGGCGGCGGCACGGTTGAAACGCGCCACGACCACCGGATCGCGATGTCGGCCCTCGTGATGGGGTCCGCCGCGAAAGACGTGGTTTCGGTCGACGACATTGCGATGATCGCGACATCGTACCCGGAATTCTTCGACCACATGGCCACACTTGGCGCCGACGTGGTCCGGGGCGACGCATGA
>CALMWO010000368.1 GCA_937873805.1 uncultured Hyphomonadaceae bacterium | reverse complement strand
AGATCGAGTAGTTCATGTTGGCGATGCCGCCTTCGTAGATCAGGTCGACGATCAGCTTCACTTCGTGGAGGCACTCGAAGTAGGCCATTTCCGGCGCGTAGCCGGCTTCGACCAGCGTTTCGTAGCCGGCCTTGATCAGTTCGACGAGGCCGCCGCAGAGCACGGCCTGTTCACCGAACAGATCGGTTTCGGTTTCTTCACGGAACGACGTCTGGATGACGCCGGCGCGGGTGTTGCCGATGGCTTTCGAGTAGCTGAGCGCGACAGCTTGCGCGACGCCCGACGCATCCTGATGGATGGCGATGAGGCCCGGCAGGCCGCGGCCTTGCTGGTACTGGTTACGCAGGGTGTGGCCGGGGCCTTTGGGCGCCGAGAGCGACACGTCCATGTCGGCGCGCGGGCGGATCAGATTGTAGTGGATGTTGAAGCCGTGGCCGAACATCAGGTGCTGGCCCTTGCGCGTGTGCGGCTCGATCTCGTTGGTGTACATCACGGCCTGCTTCTCATCAGGCGTGAGGATCATCATCACGTCGGCCCATTTGGCGGCTTCGGTCGGCGTGATGACTTTCAGGCCTTCCTGTTCGGCCTTGGGCTTCGAGGCGGAGTTTGGCTGGAGGCCGACGACAAGGTCTTTCACGCCGCTTTCGCGGAGGTTGAGCGCATGGGCGTGGCCCTGGCTGCCATAGCCGATAACGGCGACCTTCTTGGACTGGATGATGCCGAGGTCGGCGTCTGCTTCGTAATAGACTTTCATGTCACTCACCTTGGGATTTGGCGGGTCCATACGCGAACCGGCCGTAGTCGGAAACTGAAAACGTCGTTTAGCCCGCCGGGCTCAACCCGGGCGGCCGTCTGGATCGGGTGTTGTGGTGGGCGGCGCGGGCGGATCGGCGATGGTGGCGTCCATCACCACTTTCCACGCGCCGGTCTCGTCCTTGCGCCAGGACGTCATGTAGCGGCCCACCTGAAGCGTCTGGTCGCCCATCTTCACGGCAAAGCGGCCCGTTGTGGTTGCGAAATCACCTGACGGGGATGCGACGCCGCTATCGGGAACCCAGCCGATCGTGAAGCCGGGCGGCGACTGTTCGAACGGCGCGGCGATAGCTTCTGCGCCTTTCAGATAGCCACCAGCATCGATGAACTGGCTGTCGGTCGGGTGGAACCAGGCGAGGAAGGCGGCCTTGGGGCCGTCCTTGGCGACGGCGGCTGCGAACTCGCGATCAGCCTGCAGGGCCGCATCGAGCGTGGCCTGCGGATCCTTGGCCTCGACCTTCACATCGACGCCGACCGAGGGGCCTGAACAGGCCACGGCCAGAACAACGATCATTGCCGCGAGCGCAGCGCGATACGGCGCTTTCTTGCGTAGGTTTCTCATCCCGCCTTTTCCTTCCCCCGTTGAATGCTGAGTACGCCGGTACGCGAAACCTCGACGAGACCCAGCGGACGCATGAGTTCGACGAACTGGTCGATCTTCTGGCTGGCGCCGGTGACTTCGAAGATGAAGCTCTCGTTTGTCGTGTCGATGACGTGGGCGCGGAAGATTTCCGAGATACGCAGGCTCTCGACGCGCGCATCGCCCTTGCCGGCTACTTTCACCAGCGCGAGTTCACGCTCGATGCCGCCGGAGGAGTTGGTGACGTCGATCACCTTCGCGACAGGCACGAGACGAAGAAGCTGCTGCTCGATCTGCTCGAGCACATGATTGGTGCCGGAGGTGACGATGGTGATGCGCGACTGGTGCGCGTTGCGGTCGATCTCGGCGACCGTGAGCGACTCGATGTTGTAGCCGCGCGCGGAGAACAGGCCGACGACGCGGGCAAGGACTCCGGGCTCGTTGTCGACGATGCAGGCGAGCGTGCGCTGTTCGATGCCCTCGTCAGACGGGGTCATGTCGTAGGCGGAGGCGGGATCATCTCGGCCGCCGGTCTTGGCGGGAGCGCGGGGGCGTGTGGTGCGGGTCATGCGGCTAGTTCCCTGATTGTCTCGCCGCGGCGGACGGGATCGACGGTCTTGAACACTTCAGCGACGAAGAGGCGGCGCTGTTTGAGAAGGGCTTCACCAGCGGCGCGGTCCGGGCCGGGGCTGCCGCCGGATTTATCGATCGTGGTGTAGGCCTGGACAAGCACATCGAGCACGGGCTGGCGGTGGCCCTGATAGCCCGCTTCCTTGTCCGCGCCGTGCGTGGCGTCGGCGCGGTTCGGGAAGAACAGGCGGCCGCGATCGATCAGGGCGGACAGGCTGGCGCGGGCGGCGGAGCGGCGGGAGGCGAACTCAGCCTCGCCATAGGACACGCCCTTTTCCGCCAGCATTTCCTGTGCGTTGGCCAGCGCGCCGATCACATCGTCGGACCAGCCGATGATGTCGCTGTCGTGCGCGAGCTTGAGGTTCGTGGCGTTGCGTTTTTCCTGACGGGCGACGAGACGCATGTTGAGGAAGAAAGACGAAATCGCGAGCACGGCCGAGATGAGCGCCAGCCACTGTTCGATCCCGAATTTCGCGAAGAATTCCGCCACTTGTCGTCTCCCCTTGCCGCCTCTCTGCGCCCTGGCCCTAGACCAGCATCTTTCCAGCTTCGCCGATTTCGTCGCCGGTGATCTTGCCGAGGATCATCTCGTTATGGGCGGCGCCCGACGGGATCATCGGGAAGCAGTTCTCGGCCTTCTCGACGCGGCAATCGAACAGGACGGGCTTTGGCGTGTCGATCATTTCCATGATCGCGGCGTCGAGCTTCGAGGGGTCTTCGCAGCGGATACCGTGGCAACCGAAAGCTTCGGCCATCTTCACGAAATCAGGCAACGCGTCGGAATAGGAGTGCGAGTAGCGCTCACCATGCAGCAGCTGCTGCCACTGGCGGACCATGCCCATCCACTCGTTATTGAGGATGAAGATCTTCACCGGCAGGTCGTGCTGGATGGCGCAGGACATTTCCTGCATCGTCATCTGAACAGAGGCGTCGCCCGCGATGTCGATGACGAGGGCCTTCGGGTGCGCAGCCTGCACGCCGATGGCGGCAGGCAGACCATAGCCCATCGTGCCGAGGCCCCCGGACGTCATCCAGCGGTTGGGCTTGTCGAAGTGGAAGAACTGCGCCGCCCACATCTGATGCTGGCCGACTTCCGTGGTCACGTAGACGTCGCGATCCTTCGTGAGTTCGTAGAGGCGTTCGATCGCATATTGCGGCTTGATGAGCGTTTTCGAGTTCGGATAGGCGAAGCCCTTGCGGGCGCGCCATTCCTCGATCTGTTTCCACCACGGTTTAAGGTCGGGCGATTTCGCGGTCTTTTTCGACCAGCCCTTCACGAGCGCATCAAGCGCCTTGCCGCAATCGGCCACGACCGGAATATCGACGCGGACGTTCTTGTTGATCGAGGACGGATCGATATCGATGTGGATCTTCTTCGAGCGCGGCGAGAACGCGTCGAGACGGCCCGTCACGCGGTCATCGAAGCGGGCGCCGACGCAGAGCATGACGTCGCAATCGTGCATCGCATTGTTGGATTCGAACGAGCCATGCATGCCGACCATGCCGAGCCATTGCTTGTCGGACGCCGGGAAGGCGCCGAGGCCCATCAGGGTGGACGTGACCGGCCAGCCGGTAGCCTTTGCGAGCGCACGCAGCGCCTCGGATGCTGCGGGGCCGGAATTGATGACGCCGCCGCCCGAGTAGATGATCGGGCGCTGGGCCGTCGCCATCAGGGCGAGCGCTTCCTCGATGCGCTTGTCCTGCGGTTCGGTGCGCGGGTGATAGGTGCGATGCTCGATCGCTTCGGGGCCGACATAGGTTCCCTTGGCGAACTGGACGTTCTTCGGAATGTCGACCAGCACGGGGCCGGGCCGGCCGTGGGTTGCGACGTAGAACGCCTCGTGGATCGTGCGCGCCAGATCGTTCACGTCGCGCACGAGATAGTTGTGCTTGGTGCAGGCGCGCGTGATGCCGACCGTGTCGGCTTCCTGGAAGGCATCCGAGCCGATGAGGTGGGTGGGGACCTGGCCGGTGAAGACGACCATGGGGATCGAATCCATCAGCGCGTCGGCCAGCGGCGTCACCATGTTGGTGGCGCCGGGACCGGACGTCGCGAGCGCGACGCCGCACTTGCCTGTGGAGCGCGCATAGCCTTCGGCCATGTGGCCGGCGCCCTGCTCGTGCCGCACGAGGATGTGGCGGACCTGCTGCTGAGCGTAGATGGCGTCGTAGATCGGAAGAACCGCGCCACCCGGATAGCCGAACATCGTGTCGACGCCCTGATCGGCGAGCGCGCGAAGGACGATCTCGGCGCCGGTCAGTTGCTGGTCGGCTGCTTGCGTATCCATCTTGCTGTTTCCGTCCATCTCGCCGCTCGTCAGTCTTTTTCAGGTTTGGGGAAAAGAAAAAGGGCCACTCGGGCCCTTGGATGTCGTGTCTCGCCGTTCAGCCCGGTGTGATTACCGGGCCGGCGGCGAGCCAATTACGAGTACGAGTGCCTGGCGGCTCCCGGACATGGGGGTTTCTCCCAAAAACACTATCGAAAAGGCCAATACCGTTTCACAGGCGCAGCGTCAATCTGGTCTGGAGGGGTAGAAATGACCTTCGACGCAGATTTTCAGGTTGGTTCGACCCTGTTCTGGGCTTCGGCGTGCAAATCCGCGAACACCCGTGTCCTCACGTCGAGGGCCAGGGACGGGATGCGGGGCCAGAGGGTGAACTGGTGGGCGATCCAGGTCATCTGGCGCTTGGCGTAGCGGCGGGTGTCGCGTTTGCAGCGCTCGATGGCGTCGGCCAGCGAGGCGCGGCCGGCGAAGTGCTCGGCGAAGCCGGGCATACCGTGGGCGCGCATGGCGGGGAGTTCCGGGTCCAGCCTGCGCTCCCACAGACGGCGGGCTTCTTCCAGCGCGCCGAGCTTCATCATCTTGCCAACGCGGGCATCGATGCGGGTGTAGAGTTCTTCGCGCGGCGGGGTGAGCGCTGCGCCGACCCAGCCACCGGGCTTGAGAACAGAAGCCTGGTCGCCATGGAAGGACG
>CALMWO010000367.1 GCA_937873805.1 uncultured Hyphomonadaceae bacterium | reverse complement strand
GGGAAGGGAAGACTTCCTCCTCCCAGCCGGGCAGGAATACCATCGGCCATTCGAGGCCCTTGGCGGAGTGGAGGGTGAGGATCTGGACCTGATCCTCCGAGCCCTTGCCCTCTGCATTGTCCATCACGAGTTCGACGTGTTCGAGGAAGGCGTTGAGCGTGTCGAACGCACCCATCGCGCGGACGAGTTCCTTCAGGTTGTCGAGGCGGGTCTGGCTCTGCGGGGATTTGTCGGCCTGCAGCATGTCTGTGTAGCCGCTCTCCTCGAGGATGATTTCGAGGAGGCGCGGGTGTTCGGTCGTGCCGGCCTGCGCGCGCCAGCGTTCCATGTCGAGGATGAAGCGGCGGACGCCGGTGCGGCCGGGGCCCTTGATGTTCTCGGAGCGGATCTCGATCTCGGCGGCGCGGGTGAGATAGGTGTTCATGCTCCGCGCGACGACGTGGAGTTTCTGCACGGTGGTGTCGCCCACGCCGCGCTTGGGCTGGTTGACGATGCGCTCGAAGGCGAGGTCGTCGGCTTCCGAGCGGATGAGGCGGAGATAGGCCATGGCGTCGCGGATCTCGGCGCGCTCGAAGAAGCGCGGGCCGCCGATGACGCGATAGGGCGTGCCGGTGACGATGAAGCGTTCCTCGAAGGCGCGCATCTGCCACGACGCGCGGACGAGCACGGCGCACTGGTCGTAGCGGCGGCCAGATTGGCGCCATGAGTCGATATCGTCGGAGATGAGGCGGGCTTCCTGCTCGCCATCCCAGACGCCGCGGACCTTCACGAGATCGCCCGCGCCTGCATCCGTGCGCAGCGTCTTGCCGAGGCGCGAGGCGTTCTGCGCGATGACGTGGGACGCTGCAGCGAGGATGTGGGCGGTGGAGCGGTAGTTCTGCTCGAGGCGGATGACTTTCGATCCGGGGAAGTCACGCTCGAAGCGAAGGATGTTCTCAACCTCCGCGCCGCGCCAGCCATAGATGGACTGGTCGTCATCGCCCACGCAGCAGATGTTGTTGTTGCCCTGCGCCAGCAGGCGCAGCCAGAGATACTGCGCGACGTTGGTGTCCTGGTATTCGTCGACCAGCAGGTATTTGAACTTGGCGTGGTAGTCGGCGAGCACTTCAGGATGCTCGGTGAAGATGCGGATGGTGTGGAGCAGCAGGTCGCCGAAATCGACCGCGTTCAGCGTGGCGAGCCGGTTCTGGTAGATCTCGTAGAGCTTCTTGCCCTTGCCCTCGGCGAACTGGCGCGCCTCGTCGTGCGGCAGCTTCTCCGGCCAGATGGCGCGGTTCTTCCACCCGTCGATCAGCGAGGCGAGATAACGCGGCGTCCAGCGTTTCTGATCGATGCCTTCGGCGTCGAGGATCTGGCGGATCAGGCGCAGCTGGTCGTCGGTGTCGAGCACGGTGAAGCCGGACTTGAGCTTCACCAGCTCCGCATGGCGGCGGAGGATCTGCGCCGAGACGGAGTGGAAGGTGCCGAACCAGCGCAGGCCCTCGCCATCGGGGCCGATCAGGGCAAGCGTGCGTTCGCGCATTTCGCGCGCGGCCTTGTTGGTGAAGGTGACGACCAGCATCTGCGACGGCCACGCCTTGCGCTGGGCAAGGATGTGGGCGACGCGCGTGGTCAGCACGCGGGTCTTACCCGTGCCGGCGCCTGCGAGAACCAGCAGCGGCCCCTCGGTGGACATCACCGCTTCGCGCTGTTCCGTGTTGAGGCCTTTCAGATAGTCTGCGTTCGGGTCTGCCGCGCGCTGTGGGCGAGGGGCGGCTGCGCGCTGCGAGATGGGGCGTGTGTCGATCTCCAGCTCCGGCTCGGCATAGTGGCTGTCGCCCGCATCATCGCCTCTCTCCTCAGGGAGGGGCGGCTCCTCCTCGTCGGGAAGCTGGAAGAAGGACAGGGGCGGGGCGGCGCCTTCGGCAATAGGTTCGTCATCGTCCGAACCGGGCTCGCGGGCGGGGTTGCCGGCGAGGGGTTCGTCGTCAGGGAAGGGGATGTCGGAAGGATCGCGGGAATCGGTCATTCCGCGCTGATCTGGCTGGGGTTTTCCCTTTGCGCAAGGGCAGTACTGTAGGCCGTTGATTTACGGTTTGTTCTCGTCGGTTTTCTGCATCAGCCGGGTGGGCAAACATCCGCTTCACGAATGTGCAGGGCCTGGAGAAGCGCGTCGGGTGCGAACTGGGAAGAGCCAAACGCCTCGGTGCGCCGCGTAGCTACAGCCTGAATTAGCTCGCGGACCTGCTGGCAGTCGGTCAGTTTCGGGACCAGGCCGGTCAAAAGCCTGGCCGCTTCAATCCGGGTGTACTGGAAGGTGTCGCGGAGCGAGCTGAAGATGATGCGGTCGAGCATGTCGACGACCTCGTAAGTCGAGCCGATCTCGGTCGCGAACTTCATGAGCGCGAATTTGAAATCCTTGAGGCCGGAACGCGAGCGAAGGGCAGCCATGATCTCGACGAGGTCGCCAACCAAAACCGTGTGGCTTCCCGAGCTGTGCTCGTTTTTTACGGCGTCCAGGGTGCGGTACAGCTCCAGTTCGCTGCCGTGGCTGCTGGCGATGCGTTCCAGCACGATCACCGCCTTGTCGAGGTTTTCGCCGGCCTCGTTGAAGATCGTCTCGATGAAGGTGCGTTCGCGGCTGCTTGTCGAGCTGAAGTAGATTTGCTTCAGGCGCTCGCGATCATAGCGACGAAAGTTCAGGTTCCCCTTGAACCAGTCGACGCGAGGCCGATTCAGGGCTCGCTTGATCTCTTCCTTCTCCACGAGTTCGTCGAGACGGTTGATGTGGCCAGCGGCGAAGAGCGCCTTTTGTTGCCGGTTCCGTGTCGCGATGGCGATCGCCTGCAGCAAGGAAGCGATGAGTACGAGATCGACGGCAATGCGGGCGGCGAAGACGGCGTGCATCCCCATCGGGCCGTTCGGGTGCAACAGGTCGTCACCGGGTTGCAGCTTATAAATGTCGGCCCAGTCGATGACGGGCAGCGCCTTGGCTAGTTCGAAGCCGTAGTAACCCAGCCAAAGATCGAGATTGTCTTTGGCCGCGTCCGTCTGGGCGATAAAGAGCTTCAAGTTGAAGAGGCCCTTGTCAGCCTGCATGAGCGCGATTGGTATGATCACGAGGACGAACACAAACCCAAGCAGCGTTTCGTCCCGGAAGTCTTCGCGGAAACCAACCTTGATTGGCGCGTCCGGATTGAAGCGCGTGATTGAAGCGAGGTTGCGATCATCTTCGACCCAGCTCCAAAGGCGTGAAACGGAGAGGGCCAGCAGCAGGCCGATGGCGGCGGGGATGAGCCCGATTGGCGCGGGCAGGTTCCAGGCGAGAACGGCCAACGTGAGCATCGTGCCCGCGAGCACGAAATAGCGGCTGCCCATATGGCGATGCTCCATACCAGCCGCGTGTGCGCCGATGCGGACGAGGACCGCATCGATGGCGTTGTAGAAATTCGCGAGGCCGCTGACGCGACGCGAGAATCCCCGAACCGCCCTGCTGGCGATGCGGATAGGAGCGGCTTCGGCAATCCAATCGAGGAAGATAACGATAGCGAAGAGGCTGATAACGCCAGCGGCGATCGTCACCCCAACGCCGTTGCGCAGGCCCATGCCGTCGCCAAGGCTACCTGCGAACCATGCCAAGGCCACGATTCCAAGCACGACGACTGTGGCGACAAAGGCGCCGAGCGCTTCCGCGTCGTCCTGCTCCTGCGCGCGTTTCGACAACTCAGCGGCGCGCTGTTGCGCGGCCTTGTCGCCTTGCTGGCGTTTGCGCACGGCGTCGGCTTCGCGCGCATCGATCTCGCGTTGCTTGAAATCCGTGAAGCGAGCCGCATTCCAGATGCGAGGGATGAAGGCGACGACGACGAAGGTGAACAATGCGATCAGAGGAAAGACTTGTGGGGCGCCGTCTGCCGCTTCGAAGATGTGGAGGTGATTGGTTCGGTCAGCCAGCGCGACGACGGAGGCAATGGCAAGCACGAGCAGCGTGGACAGGGGCACGGTGAGCTTTGGGCCAAGGCCCATGTTGTCGCTGGAGTCGAGCGACAGGAGCAGGATCGGCAGGACGAAGAGCGCGGACGCGGCGGCGAACCATGCGATGGCGTCGGGCGTCACCAGGACAGCGCCGACGAAGAAATGCCAGACGAGTACGCCTGCCAGCACAAGGCCGATGCTGCCGGCGCAAATCGTCAAGAGCCCATTCCGGGTACGCGTCAGCCAGTTGGCGGCGGTCGCTTCCCCGCGCTGTTCGGAAATAGTGTCGGCAAGCCCGACTCGCGGACTACCCGAAAACCCCTCAGCCATATTCGCCCCCCGGCGTCTTTTATCGTCGTGTTGGGGCTTCACTAGCCCGAACACGACGAGGATGCGAGTCGGGGGAGGTTCCGGGTTCGAAAATCTCGTCGGAGCGGTCGTGTCAGCGGGCCTAGCGCTTCGCCTCGTAGATGAGCTCTCCTCCGCGGATGGCATAGGCCACTTTGGCGAATGCCTTTGCGTCGGTGGCGGGGTCGGCTGAAAGGATGGTGAGGTCGGCGTCCATGCCTGTTTCGACGCGGCCTTTCTGGGCATAGCCGAAGCGGCTGGCGGGGGCGGTGGTCAGGCTGGCGAGGATTTGCTGCCAGGTTAGGCCGGCGGCGGACATGAGGCGGTATTCTTCAGTGGTGTCGAAAGCGTCGGTGTAGCCGACGTCAGTGCCGAACAGGATCTGGCCGCCCGCGTCTGAGTAGGCTTTCAACTGTTGCTGCGCGACGGCGACGAATTTCTCGATCACTGCTTCTGGGTCGTTGTCTTTTTTCAGCTCGACAACCCACAGGGTGAGCGAGGGGATGAGGGCCATGTCGTGCGCCTTGATGCGCGCGACCAGTTCCGGGGACCATAGCTGGCCATTGTCGGGCGTGGTGTGGGCGAGCACGTCGACGCCGCTATCAATTGCGATGTTGAGTCCTTCGAGGTTGGAAGGATGGGCGAAGGCAGGTTTTCCGGCGCGGTGCGCCTCCGCGACCACTGCTTTCGCGGCATCGAGCGGCATTGGAAGTACGCCGATATCACCGCCCACGATGGAGCCGGCGAAAATCTTGACGCCATCGGCGCCGGCGTGAAGTTGCTTGCGCGCGCGTTCGGCGGCGGCAGCGGGTGCGCCAACCTCAAAGGAGGGCTGTCCCTCGAACAGCTCGCGCGCATAGATCGGAATGCCGTTGTCTGGATAGAAGGGCGCATCCACCGTCAGGATATTCGGTCCGCGCACCTCGCCGGAGGCGATACGTTGGCGCAGGGCCATTGCCTGGCCGGGAAGTGAAGCGATGTCGAAGACAGTGGTGAAGCCCCAGCGCGTGAGCATCGCTTCGAGCTCGGCAGAGAGCGCGGCGGCGTTCTGGGCGGGCGGTTGCGACATCGTTGGCGAGAGCAGATGGACGTGGCTGTTCCAGAAGCCAGCGGTGACGACGAGGCTTTTGCCATCGATGACCCTGGCGGTGGAGGCGGGGCGCAGGTCAGCCGCCGGGCCGACGGCGGCGATCTTGCCGTCGCGCAGGATGACGGTGGCGTTGGTGAGGGGCGCCGCGTGCGGCGAGGTGTAGATTTTTGCGCCGACGATGGCGGTTTCGGTTTGGGCTGTGGCTGGGGAGATCAGGAGGAGGAGGATCGCTATGCAGGTGGTTAGGCTTCTCATGGCCGTTTTTCCTTTTTTTTTTGAAAGATAGCATTGGGTGGGTGGCGTGTCAGGGTGGCCGGGTCAGGGCGGTCTGTTCAGGCGCTTCTCACCGTGGGGTGATGTGTGTGGCTCTTGCTGGATCGGCTGGGCTGGATCAGTTTCCGCGCAGGAACGGACGCTTGAGACGTCATCCAAGGGAGAGATCATCGTGAAGAAGTTTCTGGCGCTTTTGGCGCTTGGCATTGGCGTGGGCGCTGGTGGGGCGCATGCGCAGAAGGTGGCGGACCTTGGGATGGCGGGGCTGGACCCGAAGTCTGGCGGGGCGCCGAAACAGGTGGTGATCTTCTTCCACGGCTACACACAGCGCGGCATGGCGATGAAGCCGCTGGCGGATACGCTGGCCAAGCGGCTGCCGGATGCGGCGTTCATCTTCAATGACGGTCCGCTGAGCGTGAATGACGGCAAGAGCTGGTATGTGCTGCGCGGGGAAGACACGGAGAACACCAAGGGCGCCGTGAAGAAGCTGGCGGTCGACACGGTGACGAAGGTGTCCGAGGGGCTGAAGGTGCCGCACGACAAGATCGTGGTGGTGGGGTTCAGCCAGGGCGGCGGCGTGGCGTTTGATGCGGGCTCGTGCTCGACGCCGGACGTGAAGGCGGTGGTGTCGCTGGCTGGGATTCTGGCCAATGGCGATTGCACGAAGGAAGCGGCGGGCAAGCCCGCGGACGTGCTGATCGTGTACAATGACGGCGATCCGACCGTGAAGCCGGAGCGCATCGCGGCGTTCCAGGAACAGCTGACGAAGGATGGCTACGCCTCGAAGCTGGAGACATTCGCTGGCACGACCCACTGGCCGGCGCCGGAAGGCCTGATCCGGGCGCAGAATTTCATCGTTGAGCAGCTGGGCGGGAAGTAGGTTCGGCGGACTGGTATGAGTTGAGAGTCGCGGGTTCGCTTTGGCGGGCCCGCGATTTTCGTTTTGGCGGGGGTGGTTTCGTGGCGGAAGGCGGCGCGCAGATTTCCGGCGCCGGGCGCCCGGGCGATGGGCGCCTGTTTGTTTTCCACTGATGTGAGGGGCGGGGGTGGCTGCGTGGGCGTTCGTGGCGGTTAGAGTTGCGATGCGTCGTGCGCGCGTTCGCAACAAGTTTTCCGGGGCTGGCTATGGGTCTGTTTTCGTTTCTGACGGGCGGGAAGAAGAAAGAGGCCAAGGCTGCGCCAGTGACGGCAGCGCCGGTTGCCGTGAAGCCAACTGTTGCGGAGGCGAAAGCGGAAGTGGCTCTGGCCAAGGCGATCGCGCCGATCGTTGTGCCTGAGCCAGTGAAGGTGGCGGCGACGGGCGTGGCGCAGGCGAAGCTTCGCATGAAGCTGGCGGCGTCTCTGCGGGCGGGACAGCACGCAGTGGCGTATGAAGCGGCGACTGGGCTGGCGGACATTCAGGTGAAAGCCGGCCGCCCGACAGTGGCGCGCGTTTGGCAGGTGCAGGCCGAGCGGATCAAGGCAGGGATGGCGGCGTAGGTCGCGTCGAGTCTCCTCACGCGCAAGTGGCAGCAATCGTGGCGCATGATTGCCAATGTGCTGCATGTTCGGCGCAATTCCGTTGACGTTCACATCCGGCAGCGCACGCTGATGAAGCGGGGCAAGGAGTCGGTATGGCGACGGAGTTCGAACGCAGGCTGCAGGGCGCAACGCTGCTGACGGCGGAGGTGCTGTACTACATGCCGGACCATCCAAGGCTGTTGCAGACATTCATGTGGCAGCTGCTGGACGAGGCGCCGCGCTATCCACGGCTGGCGGCATTTCTCGATCACTGGCGGCGCGAGATCGAAGCGGTGATCCATTCCGTGCGCGTGGCGTCGGGCGAGCCGCTATCGCCGCAGGGATGGCGCAGGGTGGACAGCCTGATCAGGATGCATTGAGGCGGCAGCGTTCAGTCGTTCTGGAATATCTTCTCGATCGGCAGGCCGAACAGTTCGGAGATCTTGAAGGCCAGCGGGAGCGAGGGGTCGTACTTGCCGTTCTCAATCGCGTTGACGGAGTTGCGCGAGACGTCGAGGTGCGCCGCCAGATCGGCCTGGGTCCAGCCGCGTTCGGTGCGCAGCGTGCGGATGCGGTTCTTCATGACCGCCTCACTGTTTGGTCACGTGCCAGCCGACCCAGCAGACCAGGAAGCCGACAAGCTGACCAAGCACGATCCAGATCGCGCCAAGGACAATGGCGGGAGCTGCGGGGTGAGGCGGGCGCTGTGATCCGCCAAGCGCGTTCTCGATAAGGCCGAGCAGGGGATCAAGCAGATCGGGCTGCAGGATCAGGGGCAGGAGGGCGAGAGAGCCCAGCAAGCCGAAAAGTCCGCCAAACACCCAGGAGAATTTCTGCGCAGCGCGCGCGAACTCATCCTGCCGGCGCCACGCGCCCAGCGAGAATGCAGCAAGCCATCCGGCTGATGCGTAACCAAGCAGGAGGCCAATCGTGCCGCCTGCAGTGAATGCGGCGCCAAGCAGGAGCCAGAAGCCTATGGCGGCGAGCAGGCGCCAGGAGCGGGCGGAGAGGCGGTTCATAGGTGCGCGCCCTCCGTCTAATAGCGCTGAGCTTCGATGCCGCGAAGCTTCAGTCGTTTCTGCAGGCTATCGCGGCCGACAAGATGGAGTGCGCCAACCGCAACAAACGATACGCCTGATCCGGCGAGTCTTTTTTCGATCGTCGCGGCCCAGCTCTCGTTCCGTTCGCGCAGCAGCCAATCCACATTGTTGACGTTGGGCGCCAGGTACATCAGCGATACCAAAGCTTCGGTCATATGCGTTTCACCGCGCACCCAACTGATGTAGGCAAGATCAGATGTGCGTTTGATCCTGGCCTGAAGGGCGGTGTCGGTTTTCAGGCGCCAACGCAGCTCTTCAAGCTGTTCTTCCGCCGACATCTCGAACATGTCGGAAATCTGGAATTCAAGCGTTTCGAGACCTTTTATGCTGTCGCCTTGATCGCGTGCGAGACGCGCGAGCACACGATCGATCCCGTTCCTGCCGCGATATCCCACGCCAAGATCGTGTGCGCGGTCGATCGCGTAGACAGCATACCAGCCTTTCATGCTGTCGATCTTCGCAGCGATGTCGGGCGGTGTTTCAGCTTCGGCGATCGCGGCGGCGAGGCGAATGCGTTCATCCTCGGTCAGCTGTGAAGACAGTGGCTGGCCGGTTGACGCCAGCTTGTCGGCATAGGTTCGCAGCAGCTTTGCGTTGAGCCCTTCAGGATCGCCGACCTCTGCGAGTTCAAGCCAGAGTTCCGTGGCTTCGGTCAGTGCCGCATCCAGTTTCTCACTGCGCCATTGAACGTCGTCCGGGAGAAGGTGGACGGTGCCTGTGATGTAGATGGTCGAGTCTGCATCGCGGATTACCCACATCGGCAGTCCGGAAGCGGGCGCTTGCGCCAGCGCGGGGGCGGCGCTGGCGAGCAGGCAGCCCGCAAGCGCGAGAAAGGCGTGCCGCATGCGAATCTGGATAGCTGGCATGACGCCCCCTCTCATCTGCGTACCGAGCGCCTTCGGCGATGACAAGCAAACTTGTCGCCAAACTCGTTGAGCGTCAATGGGGCGACAGCGTGTGATGAGCGTGCGTTCGTCCTTCAGGGCGCCTGCTTTGCGGGCTCCTCAGGACGAACGCCAAACTGAATCGGGCGCGATAGCTCGCTAGTTCAGCTTCAGGTTTTTCAGCGCCGCGAACGGGTTGCTTGAGTCATCCGACTTGGCGGGCGCCGCCGACATTACGGGCTTGCCTTGCGGGGCTTTGCCTTGCTGTCTCGGTTCGGGGCGGCCGCT
>CALMWO010000366.1 GCA_937873805.1 uncultured Hyphomonadaceae bacterium | reverse complement strand
GTCCCTACCCTGGTCGTCGTCGGCAAGGACGATGCTCTTATCCCGCCGGACGAGGGTCGAGAGATCGCTGCAGGCATTGCCGGCGCCAGACTTGAGGAAGTCGAACACGCTGGTCACATGTGCATGACCGAAAAGCCAGACACTGTGACGAACCTGCTCGCCGAGTTCCTGAGTTAGACCGCCCCGGGCGGCTTCTTCCCGGCTTTCTTCGCCGCAGATTTCTCATCGCGGAATGCCCTGGCCCAACCATCCTTGCCGACCTGGCGGCCGCGTCCGATGGCCAGCGCATCCGGCGCCACGTCCTCGACGATCACCGAGCCCGAACCCACATAGCCGCCCGCGCCGATCGTCACCGGCGCCACCAGCGACGAGTTCGATCCGACGAATGCATTGGCGCCAACCACCGTGCGGTATTTGAAGAAACCATCGTAATTGCAGAAGATCGTGCCCGCGCCGATGTTCGCGCCCGCGCCAACCTCGCCATCGCCCAGATAGCTGAGATGATTTGCCTTGGCGCCTTCGCCGACGGTCACGTTCTTCACCTCGACGAAGTTGCCGATGTGAGCGTATCTCCCGATCACCGCGCCGGGACGTAGCCGCGCATATGGCCCCACCTGCGCGCCCGCACCCACCTGCGCGGCTTCAAGATGCGAGAACGCGCGGATCACCGCACCCGTCTCGACGCTGACGCCGGGCGCAAACACCACGTTCTGCTCAACCGTCACGCCCGCCGCGATCTTCGTGTCGTGGCTGAAGTGAACCGTCTCCGGCGCCGGCAATGTCACGCCTGCCACCATCATCCGTTCGCGCACCCCGTCCTGGAACACGCGCTCCACCTGCGCGAGCTCGACCTGACTGTTGACGCCCTGCACGTCGCGCTCCTCACACAACGCCACGCCAGCCTTCAACCCACGCCCACGCGCCAGCCCGACAAGATCGGTCAGATAGTATTCGCCCTTGGCGTTGTCGTTCTTCACCTCTTTCAGAAGCTCGAACATCAGCTTGGCCGGCCCGGCCATCACGCCCGAATTTGCCAGATCAATCTTCAGCTGCGCTTCGCTCGCATCGTTGGCTTCGACGATCGCCTCCAGCGCGCCATCGCCCGCCGTCACCAGACGCCCATAGCGGTTGGGCAGCTTCGCCTTGAAGCCCAGCACACAGATACTCGCACCGCCAGCAAGCGCCTTGAACGCCCGCTCGCCTGCTTCCTGCGGGATCAACGGCGTGTCGGCGTAAAGCACGATCGCATCGCCATTCGCGTCGGCCAGTTGCCCGCGCGCTGCATCGACCGCATTCGCCGTCCCCAATTGTTCGCGCTGCACGGCGACGTTCTCTGCGCCGACCAGTTTCGCCGCTGCTTCGGAAAGCTGCGGCATGTCCGGCCCGACCACCACTACCGTCCGCTTGCAGCCCAGATCTTTCGCCAGCGCCACGCTCCACGCCAGCATCGAGCGCCCGCCGATCTCGTGCAGCACTTTGGGCCGCGGAGACTTCATCCGCGTGCCCTTGCCAGCGGCGAGGATGATTGCGAAACGGTCGGTCATGGGTCTGCTCGCGGAATCGACTGTATTCAGGCCTTATACACGACAAACTCCACAAGCCAGACGAGCCCGCCATGCCCCCGCTTTCCGGCTGCACCATCGCTTTCGACCTTGATGGCACACTGGCCGAAACGGCCGGTGACATGCACACCGCGTTGAACCACGTTCTCGTGGCCGAAGGCCTGCCGCAAGCAACGCTGTCGGACGTCCGCAATTTCGTCGGCGCAGGCGCGCGTGCGCTGATCATCCGCGCTTTTAGCGTACATGGCATCCACCATGACGACGCAAAGCTGGATCAGCTTACCGAAGCCTATATCGCAGCCTACGCCCTGGACATCGCTACACACTCCACCCCCTTCCCGGGGCTCGCGCCGGCGCTGGTAAAGCTGAAATCCCTCGGCGCAACGCTCTGCGTCTGCACCAACAAGCGCACCGACCTCTCCAACCAGCTGCTTGATGCGTTGGGCCTGTCGCACCATTTCGCCGCCGTCATCGGCTCCGACATCCCGCGCAACCGCAAGCCGCACCCGGATCACTACATCACCGCCATCCGCGCCGCGCACGGCGATCCAGCCCGTAGTCTGATGGTCGGCGACTCATCCAACGACGTGCAGTCCGCCAAGGCCGCAGGCGCGCCGGTCGTCGTCTACGCCTACGGCTATACGGACACGGCGCCGGACCTGTTGGGGGCCGACGCCGTGTTTAAGCATTTCGAAGAACTGCCGGACCTTGCGGTCCGGATACTCAACTATCAGCCGATCCCGCGGGTATAGCTCGCGGGTTTGCCCGGCTCAGGCCGACCACCCTTTTTGCGGGGCGGCATACCGTTGACCATGTTGCTGCGCACATCCGTACGAGCCGAACGCATCGCAGGCACAAAGCCGGCATCGATCAGATTGATCGAGACATCAAAACCACGGCTCACCCAGTACTCTTCGATTTTCATCTTGAGCTTGCGCGCGCCGTCTTCGTCACAAAAATCGCTATTCATCTAGTTCGCTCCAGACACCTTGTGGGGCGCTTCTGACGTAACAACGCCAATCGGCCTCGGTAGGTCCCTCAGTTCTCGACTTCCGCTTTGCGGTATCGCCGTGAAGTCAACCTAGGAGAGCAGTTGCGGCGGCGCATGAAGCAGCGAAGGTATTTTGAAGATCAATTGTGGCGGCCTGGCGCGTTACGCCTTGGTTACATGAACAGCTGTTGTCGAACGCGCCGCACAAGAACGCGCCAGAGGCAGCATACGCCTTGCACTTGCAGGATTTTTTGTTGAATCGCGACATCAGGCGGCGCGAAGGATGGTGGGCGATGCAGGGATTGAACCTGCGACCCCTCCCGTGTGAAGGGAGTGCTCTCCCGCTGAGCTAATCGCCCGGGACCCCTGAATCCGAGACTGATTCCAAGGGAGGGGGTTCATAGGCTCGCACATATGAGCCCGTCAAGATTTTCAGGCTCTCGTGCCAGTGGCGTAGCGCCGCCCATGATTTCCCGTAATCCGCACTTGGCAGGATTGTTATCAAACTGACCGGTCAACTCGGGGGTTTCCCGTGGACAGGTGCCTTTCCTTTTGGGAAGGCTGCCACCCAGGCGGGTTACAAATCATAAAAAGACCCGCGCTCGGGAGGTAAGACTGATGGCGTTTCTTTCGCCCAGCATGATCACGACTATGGACCAGGCCAAAAAGCACCGGACCTGGGCGCTATGGATCCTGATTATCGTCTACATCTTCAATTTCATCGACCGGCAGATCGTCAACATCCTGCAGGAAGACATCAAGGCTGACCTGGGTCTCAATGACACCCAGCTTGGCATGATGACCGGCCTCGCCTTCGCGGTGGTCTATTGCACCATGGGCATCCCGGTCGCCCGTATCGCCGACTCCACCAGCCGCAAGGGCGTCATGGTGATCTCGCTGGCGATCTGGAGCGGGTTCACCGCCCTGTGCGGCCTGGCCAACCCCATTCACATCGGTACGTTCACGATCTCGGCCTTCGTCGTCCTGCTGGTCACCCGCATGGGCGTCGGACTTGGTGAAGCCGGCGGCTCGCCGCCTGCCCACGCGATGATCTCGGATCTCTACGAGAAAGAGAAACGCGGCCGCGCGCTCGCGCTGTACTCCGCTGGCCTCTACGCCGGCACGCTGCTCGGCTATTATCTGGGCGGCTGGTTGAGCGAGGCGCTGAACTGGCGTCAGGCGTTCTTCGTCGTCGGCATCCCCGGCGTCATCTTCGCGATCATCGCCTGGACCACCGTGCGCGAACCCGTCCGC
>CALMWO010000365.1 GCA_937873805.1 uncultured Hyphomonadaceae bacterium | reverse complement strand
CGCAGATGGCGACGGCGAGTGCGTCCGCGGCGTCGGCGGTGACTTCACCCGCTTTCGGAAGCAGGCGACGGACCATGAAAGCCACCTGCGTCTTATCGGCAGCGCCCGTGCCGACCACCGATTGCTTCACCTTTGTCGCCGCGAATTCCGCGACCTTCAACCCAGCGCCCGCAAGGGTCGCCATGGCTGCGCCGCGAGCCTGACCGAGCAGCAGGGTCGAGCGCGGGTTGATGTTGACAAAGGTTTCCTCGATCGCGGCTTCCTGTGGCGCGTGGGCCCCGACGACAACGCGCAGTTGCACGCAAAGTTCAGCCAGACGGTCGGCCATGTCGGCTTTCACGTCGGGCTTGATGACGCCATGAGCGATCCAGGTGAGGCGCGGGCCGTCCATGGCGATGACGCCCCAGCCGGTGTGGCGCAGGCCCGGATCGACACCGAGGATTCGAATCATCTGGTCCATTCCACCTACGTATGGCGCCGCACGAACGAATTGAGAACACGCCAGGAGTTAACAAGGCGGAAACCAAGCCAGCACAGGCTTGGCCCGTCATGACAATTTCCAGTTTCAGCCTGACACGTCGCTCTGCCCTGCGCCTTGGCGCGCTCGGGCTTGGCGGACTTGCGCTAGCGCCCGCAGCGATAGCGCAGACGCCTGTGCAATGGCCGCTGCGGCTGGCCTATGCGCGTATGAGCCCGGCGGGCTTCGTCAACATAAGGGGCGATGAACAATCGGCGTGGATGGCGATGCAGACACGGCTTGGCGGATTGATCGGCGCCATTCAGCCGATCCAGCCCGCTGACATGATGGGCGCGAGCCTGCCGAAAATCGAAGGCGCGGCGAGCTGCGCGATGGTGGCGCGGCAGATGGCGTCGGCCGCGGGCTTCAGCCACGTGGTTCTTTACGCCACGAATGACGGGCAGCGGATCTACACCTCTGATGGCAACTGGTTCTCGGACATGTTCGCGAGCCTCCAATCCGATCTCGACAAGGATGATCGCGCGACAGGCGAGGCTCACCTGCTGGATGTGGCGGGCGGCATGCCGCTGGCGACGGTGACGGCCGACGCCAGGCCGCGCGATCCGCTGAACCTGTTCGATGGCGGCCGCAACCCGGAACGCGAAACACTGGCCAGCCTCACGCAGGGTATCGAGCGCCGGCTTCAGGACATGGCCAGCCAGGCCTATGAAGCGCAGCGCTCGATCGCGGACTAGGCGGCGACGGCGGCGCCTGCTCTGCCCGGTTTGCGCTTGCGCCGACGCAACGCCACGCGGACCACATACAGCACGATCATCGCAACTGTCGCCAGCATGAGCGCGCTTTGCGTCATGCCGGTGAAGACCGTGCCGAAGCGGGGATTGCCGTCGACGATCGTGAAGGCGAAGGGGCGCAGGGCGCTGACCCGGACGAAGAGTTCGTTCGCGAGGCCACCGAGCAGAATGTAGTAGCTGAGCGCCATCGTGACGGGATGTGTGTAGGCCCAGACGCCGTGGCGTTGCCGTGTCGAGGCAAACCAGCCGATCAGGGTGAGGACGGTCGAGGCGATCGCGAGCCAGTGGAAGAAGCCGAAGACGCCTGCGCCGAACTTCATGTTGATGAAGTCGATATCGAAATCATAGATCGCGAAGACCAGCACGTTGGCGGCGATCATTGTCCAGACATAGACGTCGCCGCGCAGCCGATGCCAGCGGCCGCGATCGAACATCACGCTGTTCCAGCCGCCTGTGACAAGGGCTGCGATGCAGGCAAGCGTATGCAACCAGCCCAGAAGGCCGACATCTTCGAGATGCATGTTGGAAGTATCCTTCTCTTATCTCTTCTTGTGCGGCGGCCTGTCTTCAGGTCTCGCCGATGATGCCGCGGAGAAAGGCGACATAATCCTCGAAGGCCCTCCGCCCTGCGCGCGTCAGCTTTGCGCGGGTGCGTGGCCGGTTGTGATGGAAATCCTTCTGCACCTCGATATAGCCAGCTTGTTCAAGCGAGCTGATATGGGCGCCGAGATTGCCTTCGGTGGCGCCGGAGAGCGTTTTGAGGCGCACGAATTCCAGCAGGTCGCGTTCGGGCAATGCCTTGAGCGCAGACATGATCTTGAGACGGATGGGCTGATGGATCAGCGGATCGGGTTGCTCGGTCATGATCAGGCTGTCCGCATCCACAGGCCGCCCAGGATCAGACCACCGCCACCGACGGCCGCCATCCAGTAGAGGAACTGCTCCGGGAGAACGAAGTAGCCAAATGTGGTCAGGCCAATGATGGCGAGACCAAGCGGCAGCATGCGCCAGCCCTTCGTCCAGATACCGATCAGGGAATAGAAGATGCCGACAACAAGCGGGAAGATCGCGCTGACCTGGCCGTAGTCGAGCGGACGCACGATCGACATCAACGCCGCGAGAAAAATGGCGAGCGCGCCGAACGATCCGAAATAGCGCCAGCCGTAATTTCCTTGCCGCTCCATGGCGCGCGCCTGCAGCATGCTGAGAATGACGCTGCCGACGATTCCCCCGATGATGAGCGTCGCCCACATCCAGGAGAGATGCGGCGCGGCGGCGGTGACGGCGTAGCCGATTGCCCAGATGATTCCCCACATGATGAGGTAAGGCGCTGACGTGCGCCCGTGCTGGGAGGCCGCGGTGCGGTTTTCCGTCTTCTCGATGTCGTTGAGCGCAATCTGCGCTTCAGCGGGGGTCAATGACATGTAGCGGCCTCCTCAGTCTCAGATTACTCTATTGAACAGAGTATTCTGTGTCAACGGGCTTTGTTTGCAAGGCTTTCCAGCCGGTACAATGAGGATCGTTCAGGCGCAGAGTTCGAGGATTTCCACGATATCGTCCGCGTTCCTGATCGGACGCGGGTTCGTGCGGATGCTACGGTCGTGCATCGTGTGCTCGGCGATGGGGCGGAAGTGCGAGGCGCCGAGCAGGAGCTCTGACAGTCGCCATGGCAGGCCGAGCGATTTCACAAGATCACGCACGACGTCGGCGGCAGGCAGCGCACGCTTGCCCATGAGGCGTGAGACGAGTGTCTGGCGGTCGACGCTGTAGTCGCGATTCCACTGGAGCGTGGCGTGGAGGGTGATGCACGAGGTGATGCCGTGCGGCACACCGTAAGAGCCGCCGAGCGTATGGCCGATGGCGTGGCTGGCGCCCATTCCCCTGCCCGTGGCTGCGCCGGAGATCGCGAGCCACATGCCGTGCTGGCAGGCGGCGCGGGCTTCGAGATCGGCCGGATCGTCATGGGTGGCGCGCAGGCCCTTGGCGAGAAGGCGCAGGCCTTCGGCAGCGACAGCATCGCCCATGGGGGAGCGCTCGAGATTGCAGAGCTGTTCGACGGCGTGGTCGATCGCCTTCATGCCGGTCGAGGACCAGAGACGCATCGGCGTATCGAGCGTGATTGCGGGATCGAGGATGACGGCGCGCGGGGCGAAGTCGGGGTGCGTGTAGCTTTCCTTGATCTGCTTCTCGCCATCGGTGACGCCAGCGAACGGCGTGAACTCGGCTGCGGAAAGCGCGGTCGGGATCGCGATCATGCGGATGCCGGCAGGAATCTGCGCGGCGTCCTTGCGGG
>CALMWO010000364.1 GCA_937873805.1 uncultured Hyphomonadaceae bacterium | reverse complement strand
AGCTCTGGCGGCGGTTCGCCGCCCAGCTGCTGCCCCAAGGCAAGCTCTATGTCGGCCATTCAGAGCGTGTGTCGGATTCGGCTTTCGATAGCGACGGGCAGACCGTCTACAAGCTGGCGGGAGCAAGGCGATGAAACCGGTGAAGGTTCTCGTCGTGGATGATTCTGCGACCATGCGTGCGCTGATCTCGTCGCGGCTGCGCCGCGACCCTGAGATCGAGGTTGTCGGCGGCGCCGGCGATCCGCTGCAGGCGCGCGAGATGATCAAGCAACTCAACCCGGACGTGCTGACGCTCGACGTCGAGATGCCGCGCATGAACGGGATCGAGTTCCTCGAGCGATTGATGCGGCTTCGGCCCATGCCGGTGATCATGGTATCGACGCTGACGCAGGAAGGTGCGGAGACGACACTGCAGGCGCTGGAGCTCGGCGCGTTCGACTGCGTCGGCAAGCCGGCCTCGGCCGACATGGCGCAGGCGTTCGATGACCTGAGCGAGAAGGTCAAGGCTGCGGCCAAGAGCCGTGTGCGTGCAAGCGCCCCGCGCCCCGCGCCCGCTCGCGTGTCCAACTTCAGATCCAATGGACGGATCATTGCGATAGGCGCTTCCACCGGCGGCGTCGAAGCGCTGATCACGGTGTTGTCCGCGATGCCGGAGAACTGCCCGCCGACCGTCGTGACGCAGCACATGCCCGCAACGTTCACCAAGAGCTTCGCCGCGCGCCTCGATCGCATGTGCGCCCCTCGGGTGACCGAGGCTGAGGATAGCGAACCACTGGAGCCGGGCAAAATTCTCGTTGCGCCGGGCGGCGCGCGTCACATGGAAATCGGCGGCGGAAACAATCCGATTGTGCGACTGCGCGATACCGACCTCGTCAATGGGCATCGCCCGTCGGTCGATGTGCTGTTCCACTCCGTTGCGAACACATGCGGTGCGCGGTCGGTGGGTCTGATCCTGACCGGCATGGGCAAGGACGGAGCGAAGGGCATGCTTGCCATGCGCCAGGCCGGCGCCCGCACGTTTGGCCAGGATGAGGCGAGCTGCGTCGTCTACGGCATGCCGAAGGCGGCTTTCGAGATCGGCGCTGTCGAGCGCCAGGCTTCACTGGGTGACTTGTCACGGTTGGTGCTGGAGGCGTGTTCGCCAGCCGCAAGGGAGATTGCATAATGCCTGCTGCTTCACAGATCAAAGTTCTCGTCGTCGACGACCAGCTTACCATTCGTTCGCTGGCGCGTTCCACGCTGCAGCAGCTCGGCTTCACCGACATCACCGATGCAGGCGATGGCGAGGAGGGCTTCAAATCCCTGTTGGCCAAGCCGGCGCACCTCGTCATCTCGGACTACAACATGCCGAAGATGGACGGGCTGGGCTTCCTGCGTGCAGTTCGCGCGCATCCCCCGGTCGCCAGCACGGCGTTCATCATGCTCACCGGCCGCGCCGACAAGGAGCTGGTGCAGCGCGCCGTTCAGTTTGGCGTCAACAACTACCTCGTGAAGCCCTTCACGGCCGCAGACCTGAAGGGCAAAATCGAACAGGTGTTCGGAGCGCTTACGTGACAGCGCTTGCGCGCATAGCACCGGGACGCACGGGCCAGATCAATCTGGTCCAAGGCGAGTATGCCGTGTCGGCCGACGGAAGCGTCGCGTTGACCACCATACTTGGCTCCTGCGTTGCCGCGTGCATGCGCGATTCCCGAGCAGGCGTTGGCGGCATGAACCATTTCCTGCTGCCGGGCGCGCTCGTGGGCAAGGCGGACGGCGTCGAACGCGGCGTGCATGCGATGGAGCTGCTGATCAACGAGCTGCTCAAGGCGGGCGCGAAGCGTGACCGTCTGGAAGCCAAGATATTCGGCGGAGCGAGGATGATGAAAAACCTCTCCGATATCGGCGCCAAGAATGCGTCGTTTGCGACCGACTTCCTGCGCCAGGAAGGCATTCCCGTGATCGGCGGCAGCACGGGCGGGGAGGCCGCGCGCCGTATCCGGTTCTGGCCAGCCACGGGTAAGGCCCAGCAGCGGATCATGGGCCAGAGCGAGGCGCATGTTTTTGCGCGCGAACTTTCGATTGCGGCGGCGCCAGTTGCGCCACCGGCGGACGATGTGGAGTTCTTCTGATGTGCCGGACTTTCCCGACATGCGAGACTGTGGACGTGGTGATGCAGCGCATCGCGTCCGAAATCGGATCGGCAGCAGATGTGCTTGCCGTCGTCGAGGCGGATGTCGCCGCCATGGTGAGCGGCGCCAAGTCCGCTGATGGACTTGAGCGCCTGCAAGCGCTTGATCATCTGGGCCAGCAACTGCGCACGCTGGAGGCGTTCCTTTCCGCGGCTACGTCGTGCGAATGCGGCAGACTCGATATCGAGGCGGCGCTGGATCAGGTGTGGCTCGAAGGTGTGCGCAAGCGGTTGGGCGGCGGTCGCGTCGCAGCGCCGGCAGCGCCTGCCGAGCCGGAGCTGTGGTAACGCGTCATGGGGGCGGCACTCGATCTTTCGGCGCGTATCAATCTCAACCGGACCAGCGTGCTGGTGCTGGACAGCAACCCGCAATCGCTTGACCTGTTGCGCCGGGTCCTCAATGGATTCGGCGTGCGATCGGTCCATGCATGCCAGCACGTTCGCGATGCGGAGCGCATTTTCTACGATCAGACTCTGGAACTGATCATCGTCGATCCCCTGTTCGAGGACGATTCCGGCTTCGAGTTCATCCGCTTCGCGCGACGCGAGGAGAATTCGCCGAACAGATGCGTCGGCATCATCGCGGCGCTTGGCCACCAGACACTGGGAAACGTACGCGCCGCGCGCGATGCGGGCGCGAACACCGTTGTCGCCAAGCCGCTGTCGCCCGACGTACTGCTGCAGCGGATCCACTGGGTCGCGCGCGAAAGCAGGCCCTTCATCGTGGCGCCCAACTATGTTGGCCCCGATCGGCGCTTCAAGAACCAGGGACCGCCCCTGGGCACTAATGGCCGCCGCACGGATGACCTTTCGTTCGACGTTCCGGTGGCCGCCGGGCCGGACATGAACCAGTCGCAGATCGACGAAATGTTCAAACCAATGAAGGTGGCGCTGTGAGTCAGGTCCGCAAATTCCTTCCCGAGAACAAGCTCGCGAAAACGATCACAGATCCGAATGGAATGCTGCTCGGCCACGCTGTAAAAAAGGCGGCTGAGAATATCGAGAAGGTTCGCGATATCCATCTGGCTGCGCTTGAGGTGAAGCTCGATGAGCTGGCGCAGGTGGCGGCCACGGCGATGCAATCGCAGTCGGCTTCCGATGCGGCCAATCTCTATCGTCTTGCCCGGGAGGTTCTTGGGGATGCTGGCATATTCGGCCTTAAGCATATCTCCCGAGCGGCTCACAGCCTCTGCGAGCTGATGGCGGCGGGCGACCGCCATCGTCACCAGTGGGCCGGTGTCGCGGTGCATGTGGAAGCGCTCGCGATCCTGCGGCGAGAAGGAAAAAATCCGACCGGCGCCGATCTTGATGGCATGCTCGCGGGCCTGGCGAAAATTTCGCGGGCGCCGGTCTAAATTACGGGACCAATCCCGAGGATGGCCCTTTCGCCAGCGTCGCGCCTATCCTATGGCTGCGCCCGGGAGACGGGTCATGGTCGGGCAGGGAATCTGGTTACGTGCGCCAGTGGTTGGCGCGGGCTACGCCCTGTTGGCGTTGCTTTGTCTCAGCTTCTCGCGTTTCGACGGGTCGACCGAATCAATCTGGCTGTCGAACGCGCTTCTCGTTGCAGCCCTGCTGGTTGTTCCGCGTGGCAGGTGGGCTGTGGTTATCGCCTGCGCAGCCGTGGGCCATGTCGGGGCGCACCTCCTTGTCGGCGATGCGCTCGACTTCACGCTGGCTTATCTCGTCGGCGACATGTCGGAGAGCGCGATCGTGGCCGCGCTCCTTGCGTCGGGCGCGATGACGTTCGCCTCCCGAAGGGACGTGTTCTGGTTTCTCGCGGTATGTCTGATCGGGCCGTTCGCTTCGGCTTGCATTGCGGCATCGGGCAGCTTCATCATCAGCCGACCGATGGAAGCGCGCGACTTCGCGATGTGGTTCGGCGCTGATGCGCTTGGGCTGTTGTTCTTCCTGCCGCTGCTGACAGGTTTCAACCCTGCGCGCCTGAAGAGAATTACCGACAAGCCCGTGCGCATGGCGGCTGCGGTGATCCTGGTTTTCGGTTTCAGCATCGTGTCGGCGTGGCTGACGGAGGTTCCAACCTTGCGGATGCTGCTGTTGCCGCTTCTCGTCCTGGTGGCGTTCGAACTTGGCGTAGCCGGGGTGGAGATATGCATGGCAATCATGATGATTGCCTGGACGATCATGGTGCTCAATGGCTACTCGCCGGCGCCGTGGTTGAGTCTAGACCTGCGCGACACGCTGATCACCGCACAGGCATTTCTTGCAATCTTTGGGGCGACGATCCTTCCGCTGGCTGTCGCGCTTGAGCAGAAGGAGCGGCTCACCGAGACGCTGGCGGGCACCCTGAAAGAAACGCGGGAAGCGTGGGGCGCGATCATCGGCGCCGAAGCGCGTTACCGGTTGATCGTGGATCACGTGTCCGAGACCGTGATGCGCGTCGCGCCGGGCGGATTGATCCTGTTTGCCTCGACGGCATGCGTCGATCTTTTGGGCGGGCAGGATGTGGAGGGGCGCAACCTGTTCGAGCTGATGCAGGCGGACGAAGCCGCGCGCGAGCAGGAGAATTTCGAGCATTGCGAAGCCCGCGACCTGCGCAACCTCGTCAACCGGCGAACCTGGCGGCTGCGCAGTGACAAGGGCGAGTGGTCGCTGGTTGAAGCGCGCGTCACCATGATCCCGACCGGCAAGCCGGGCGAACACGAGTTCATCGTCGTGCTGCGCTCGCTCGTGTGAAGCTTGCGCTTTCACGCCTGTTCTGACCGGGTACGAGACGCTCGCGCCGCCGCCGGAACTTGCGTTCCGCGCCCAAGAAACAGCCGAGGCCGAACGCCGCAACCTCGACACCTTCGGGGAAGTGCGCCGTGATCGGATGGCCGTTGACTGGGTGGGCCTGGAGAACCGGCATGGCTTCCGGGCGGCCCGGAAGGGCTTGGCCAGCCTTCGGGATAAGGGCTTTACCGCCAAGGGACAGCCTCGCGCCCTCCGTCTTGGATTCAGCAACCCCGACGCAGGGTGGCAGGGGCTCCACGTCAAAACCCTCGGAAAGTCACAGTAACTTGCGCTTCAGGAGGGCCCATGTAAAAGGCCCCCCTGCGCTGGTGAGGTGGCCGAGTGGTCGAAGGCGCACGCTTGGAAAGCGTGTATACGGGTAACCGTATCGTGGGTTCGAATCCCACCTTCACCGCCACGCAGTCTGCGCTTTAGTTGGCGGGCTGGGTTTTCCGCCGGAAATGCTCAAGTTTCCCCCGGTTTCAGGGCAGGATCGGGTCTCCAGGCTTCGGGAAGCGTGTTTGCAGTGCCGACCGGCGGGTCATTTGCCGGGCCGGTCTCTGTTGCCGTTGCGATCGGATTGGTTTTCCCGTCTCTGACCGGAGAGGCCCGGGTCGACCTTTGGCTAATTGGCCGATTGCGCGTCTCTGCCGTCGGAACCAAGACGAAGGCTCGGGGAGCCTCCT
>CALMWO010000363.1 GCA_937873805.1 uncultured Hyphomonadaceae bacterium | reverse complement strand
CGTCGGCAATGTTCAGCATGCTGTTCTCCGGTTCCGCACGTACGGGATCGGTCGACTTCTCGTTTCTGGCGCCGTCCTCCTCCGCGTCGGGCGGGGCGACTGTCGATGTCGGCTCAGTGAAGTCCGCGCTGGCCAATGCCGAGAAGAACGAAGCCAAGCAACTCGCCCAAGTAGCGAAAGATCCGCAGATCCAGAAAGACATCGCCCGCTATGTCCGCGTGGTGAAGAGCGCGAAGACGATGGACGACGTCCTTAGCGACCCGGTCGCCCGCAACGTCTTCATGACCGCCAACGGCCTCAAGTCGCAGGTCGACTATGTCGGCATGGCGAAGAAGGTCCTGAATTCCGATCCCGCTGACACCCGCTCGCCGGCCGCCAGGCTCGCCGGGATCAACGGCACCTGGCTCGATACCGTCACCAAATGGCCCGTGGGCCTTGCCGGCATAGGCGTGCTGCAGGTCTCCGACGCAGTTACCGAAATCACCGACAACTACGTGTCCGAAAAACGCCTCGACATGCTCGACCAGCAGCTGCCTGGCCTCGGCTCCGCCGTGCTGTTCAAGAACATCGCGAAGAACCTCGAGGATGCGACCGACATTCTCGGCTCACCGCTTGGCCGCGAAGTGATCACCACCGCTTTCAATATTCCGAAGCAGATCGCCGTTCAGTCGCTGGTCGCCCAGGAAAAGGCGATCAACACGCGCATGAACCCGGCCAAGCTGCAGAACGATCACTTCGTCGACCAGATCGCCCAGCGCTACCTGATCATGCTCAATGGCGGTCTTGGCGGTATCACGGCCTGAGCCGTCGGTTTACGGTCGCGTGCCTGTCCCAAACAATTAGCTCCAGCGCTCCAGAAATAGCTTACGCACACTATTGTAATGCGACTAAGTCGCATGTACATATTGGAGGAATTTCGGGACAGCCCCTATGTATGCCCATCCGCATCTTCGCCCCGGCGCCGGGTCCAGCCCGCCTGATAGGACAAGCGACATCGCTTCGTCCTCCAACGGCGCAGCTCGGCGCTGGCTTTCCCATTGGAAGCCCTCACGCCTCACGCTGCGAGCTCTGAAGCCCGTCACATATTCGCTTATGCACCTCACGGTCGCGATCACGGTGGCCTACGCGCTCACGCGCGACTGGCGCATCGCTCTTGGCGTCGGTGTGATCGAGCCGATGGTGCAGACGGTCGCCTACATGCTTCACGAAAAAGCCTGGTCAGCGGGCAGTCGCAAACAGGCTTAGGCCGCAACCCAGTTGCCATGGAAGCCGGCAGGCACGCGGCGCGGAAGTTTCAGCACCGCTTCCGGCTTTCCGGCAATATCCTGCGCATTCAGAATCAGCAGCTCCGATTGGTTTGTGGCCGCACGGTGCGCGAGAACGATCAGGTGCCCATCGCCCTCCGACGCAGCAGCGCTTCGTGGCACGAAGATCGGCTCGCCGACTGAATCGCCCGCCCCAACCGTCATCACCGCGCGCTTGCCGGTCAGATGATCGATGTGCGCAATCGAGTTGAAGATCAGCGGGTTGCGATGACCGACATTCGCGACATACCAGCCATGGCGATAGGGCAGGCCGGCAAAGCGCTCGTCGAGGCGCGGGAATTCGGAATAGAGATCGTCCAGCTTCTCCCGCTTCACCACATTCGTCGGCGCGCCCATGTCGATGGTCCAGCGCGTCAGGAACGCTTCCGCATGGCGCGGCGGCGATCCATCCGCCATCGGGAACAGCGGCGCGATGTCGTACTGCATCAGCTCGCAATGGATCGTGTTGCCGTCCTCCCAAGCATTCATCGGGTGGAACACGTAGTTCGGGTCCATCTCGAACCAGCGGATCGTATCGACGCTTGCATTGCGCTTCATCACGCCAACGAACGCCCCCTTGCCGGGCTCCCAGGCAATCGGCGGAAGGCCCTTCATCGCGCGGCCCATATCCATGCTCAGCGGCAGGATCGGAAACAGCACGTAGTTCTGCGTCACCATGAAGTCGTGCATCATCGAGGCGTAAGGCGCTTCAAAGCGATCGCGCCGCGTCACCTTGCCGGTTCTGTCCGTCACGCCGTAGTCGATCAGATTGGTCAGCGGTTGCGGGCCTGCCGAATAGGCGAACCACACCATCTCGCCTGTTTGCGGGTCCATCTTCGGATGCGCCGTAAACTTGCCGCCGGTATTCATGAACCCACCGGCTTCCAGGCCTGCCGGGTCCAGTTCGAACGGTTCACTCTGCTCCTGCAGCGCCATCAGCTTGCCGGCATGATGCACGATGTTGGTATTTGCCCCACCCGGATTGATGTGCGCCACCGAAGGATCACTCGGCGATCCCATGCCGCCGAACAGGCTCTGGCCCGCTGCGTACTCCGCCTGCCAGCGCGGCGTGCGAACCCAGCGGTTGCGATAGCGCGCGGTGTTGGCGCTCGGCTCAAGGAAGAAGCCGTGAATCATCCCATCACCGATGAAGGCGTGATACTGCCCGCGCGGTTCGAACTGCGGGTTCGGCCCGTTGCGGTAGTAGGCGCCATGAAGATTGTCGGGAATGCGCCCTTCGACCACCAGATCGAAATCATCTTCACTGAGGATCGGCGCGAGATTGCCTGAAAGATGGGGATTTATCGCCTGTCCGTCAGCCATAGCGTCCTCCGTTGTTTTCTTACATTGTAAATTTATAGCGTAAATTATAGAAGCCTGCAAGTTGCCGAGTGCGGCAGCCGGAAATCGTGTGGAGTTGCAGTGCCCAAGGTTCTCTCACCTGCCGACATCGAAGCCTTCCGCGAGCGCCTTTGCGATATCGCCGAAGAGAAGTTCGCGGCCCATGGCATCGACGGTGTGACGCTGCGCGATCTGGCGACCGCAATGGGCGTCTCGCCGATGACGCCGTACCGCTACTTCAAGGACAAGGACGCCATCCTCGCAGCTGTCAGAACCCGCGCCTTCAATCGTTTCGCCGAGGCCATGGAAAAAGCGGAGGCGAACGCCCGCAAGAAAAGCAGCGGCCAACCCGGCGAACCCTATATCGACTTTGCGCTGAAGAACCCCGCCGCCTATCGCATGATCTTCGACACCAACCAGCCAACCTCATTCGACTATCCCGATCTCGTAGCCGCGATGAAGCGCGCGAAGGATACGATGACGTCCGGCTGGAAGACCCTGAAAGAGCAGGGCCGCTTCAAGGGTGATGTCGAGCTTGCCGGCCATGTCCACTGGTCGGTGATGCACGGCGCAGTGATGCTCGAACTCACCGGCCTGCTGAAAAAGCCGCTCGACGCGCGCGCCATCGCCCGCCGCGCCATCGCCGCTGTCGCGAAGGATCTCGACGTCAAACCGAAGGAGTGATCACCAGAGATAAGGCATCCACCGCCACTTCACGCGCGCCTTGTATTCGGGATAGCCGGGCAGGCCCTCGATCAACACGCGCTCCTCGCCCAGCGTCCGCCCCGCCAGCGCGATCACCGCCAAGCCTACCGGGATCAGCGCGGCGAACGATCCAAGCGACAGCGCACACCCCGCCGCCATCAATAGTCCAAACGCATAGCCGGGATGTCTGATGTAGGCGTAGGGGCCTGTGTCGATCACCTTGTGGTCGCGATCCGTCTGGATCCGTACGGTCGCCTCGAAATGCCGGTTCACGCTCTGCGCCCAGGTCGTGCCCATGAAGCCCGCCGTCAGCACCGCATAGCCGAGCAGTGTCACCCAGTCTGGCGCGATCGCCCACCGGAAGCGCTCATCGAACCCCGCCACCGGCAGGATCAGCGCAAACAGGATGATGCTCAGCGTCGCAACGATCGTATCCCAGCCTTTCGTGCCCTTCTGGTATTTTTCGCGGACCTTTATCAGCTCCGGATTGTCCCGCCTGATCCAGCTCATCGCGACAAAGATCAGCACGATGAACAGCGTCATGAACAGCCACGCCCGCCGCCAGTCGATCGTTCCCGCCGGCCAGAACAGCAGCACCATCATCACCGCGATCGTGATCACGATGCTGAAATAGCCACGCAGGTC
>CALMWO010000362.1 GCA_937873805.1 uncultured Hyphomonadaceae bacterium | reverse complement strand
AACGGCGTGCTGGTGATCTATGACGAGATCCAGTGCGGCGCGGGGCGGACGGGCAAGCTGTTCCATCACCAGTGGATCGACGGCGCGGAGCCCGATCTGCTCGCGGCGGCCAAAGGCATTGGCGGCGGCTTCCCGATGGGGATGATCCTCGCGACGGCCGAGGCGGCTTCAGGCATGGCCAAGGGTGTCCATGGCACGACGTTCGGCGGCGGTCCGCTGGCGATGGCTGTCGGCAACGCCGTGCTCGACGTGGTGGCGGGCGATGGCTTCCTCGAGCAGGTGCGCCGCGTGGCGGGCACGATGCAGCAGGGGATGGAGAGTCTGAAGGGCCGCTATCCCGAGCTGGTGAAGGAAGTGACCGGCGCTGGCCTGCTGCGTGGGCTGCGCATGAAGGATGATCCGCTGCCGCTGCGGAGCAAGCTTTCCGATCGCGGGCTTCTGGTGGGCACGGCGGGCAACAACACGCTGCGCCTCGCGCCGCCTCTTGTCGTCACGGAGAACGACGTGCGCGAGGCGCTGGACATTATCGACCAGCAGTTCGCGAGCATGATGACGGCTGCAGGGTCGTAAGGGTCAGGACAATGAATCATTTTCTTGACCTCTGGCCGCTGTCTTCGGCGGAGCTGAGGGCGATTCTGGATAACGCAAAGTCGCGCAAGGCGGCCCGCAAGGGTCTGCCCAAGGGCACGGCTGACAAGGATGCGCCTCTGGCAGGGCATACGCTGGCGATGATCTTCGAGAAGAACTCGACGCGGACGCGCGTGAGTTTCGACATGGCGATCCGCCAGCTGGGAGGATCGTCGCTGATCCTGACGGCGACGGATTCGCAGATCAGCCGCGGTGAGAGCATCGAGGATACGGCGCGGGTGATGTCGCGTTATGTCGATGCGGTGATGATGCGCGCCAACCGCCATGCGGATGTGGAGGCGTTTGCGAAGTTCGCTTCGGTGCCGGTGATCAACGGACTGACGGAGAAGTCGCATCCCTGCCAGATCATCGCGGACCTGCAGACGCTGGAAGAGGCGGGGCTGACGCTCAAGGGCGCGCGCATTGCGTGGGTGGGCGATGGCAACAACATGGCGAACACGTTCATTCATGCCGCGCCGAAATTCGGGTTCTCGCTCTCCGTCGCGACTCCTGCGGGCTATGATCCCGACATGAAGGATGTCGAGCGCGCGCGCGCCGAGCAAGGGCGGATCGACCTGTTCCGCGATCCGAAGCAGGCGGTGGCGGGCGCCGATGTGATTGTCGCTGACACGTTCGTGTCGATGGGCGACAAGGATGCGGACAAACGTCTGGCCGATCTTGGCGCCTACAAGGTGAGCGGCGATCTCATGCGGGCGGCGAATGGCGGGGCGAAATTCCTGCACTGCCTTCCGGCGCATCGTGGCGAGGAAGTGGACGCCGACGTGATCGACGGCCCGCAATCGCTGGTGTTCGACGAAGCCGAGAACCGCCTGCACGCGCAGAAGGCAATCCTGGAGTGGTGCTTCAGGGGGTAGGCGCTTCGCTTGCGTTAGCGGCGGGTGGGTCTAACAGTCGGCTTGGTTCGGGTCGGTTGGGAGATGATCATGCGTTTGCGGATGTTGGCTGCGGCGGTGATGGTGGCGTTGGCGACGCCTGCTTGTGCGCAGGTGAGCCCGCCCGTGGCGCAGATGGGGCCGGAGTGGCAGTTGCCGCTCGCATCGATCGACGAGCGCATGCTGGCCTTCCAGGAAGAGGCGCACATTCTCGGCATGGTGTGGGGCGTCGTGAGGGACGGCCGGCTGATTCACTTCACCGCCAACGGCGCACAGAGCCTCGAGACAGGCGAGCCGGTGGGGGCCGACACCTACTTCCGCATCGCTTCGATGAGCAAGGCGTTCACGGCGCTGGCGATCCTGAAGCTGCGGGATGATGGCAAGCTGCAGCTCGATGCGCTGGCCGAAACCTATGTGCCGGAACTGAAGGGCTGGAAATACCCGACGACGGACTCGCCGCGCATTCGCGTGCGTGACCTGTTGAGCCATGTCGGCGGGCTGGTGACGGATGATCCGTGGGGCGACCGGCAACAGCCGCTGACGGAAGAGGCGTTCACGAAGATGCTGCGCGACGGCGTGCCGTTCACGCGCGCGCCGCAGACGCAGATGGAATATTCCAATTTCGGCTACGCCCTGCTGGGCCGCATCATCACCAACGTCTCGGGCCGGCCGTACAACCAGTACATCATGACGGAGATCATGAAGCCGCTGGGCATGACGTCGACGACCTATGAAGTGCGCGACGTGCCCGCAGCGAAGCTCGCGCTGGGATACCGATGGGAGAATGAGGGGTGGGCGCTGGAGCCGACCATGCCGCACGGCGTGTTCGGCGCGATGGGCGGCGTGGTCACCAATGCAAACGACTATGTGAAGTGGATCGCGTTCCTGCTGGATGCGTGGCCGGCGCGCGATGGCGCGGAGACGGGGCCGGTGAAGCGGTCTTCCGTGCGCGAGCTTTCGCAGGGGCTGAATTTTCCGGCGCTGGTTTCGCGGCCGTCGCTCGATGAGGACGGCGCGCCGTGCAGGTATGCCAACACCTATGGCATGGGCATGAATGCGGGACTGGATTGCGATCTCGGTTTCACGCTGGCGCATAGCGGCGGGTATCCGGGCTATG
>CALMWO010000361.1 GCA_937873805.1 uncultured Hyphomonadaceae bacterium | reverse complement strand
GCCGAGGTTGATCTGGTAGGTGGTGTTGGCATAGCCGGTGTTCGTGACGGTCACCCGTCGCGACCGCTCGGTTCTGGCCAAGGAGCGGTTCGACGTGAACGTTACCTTCCCGGCCGGGCAGGACATCGTCCGCGTCACCGAGAAGGTTCCGGGCATCGTTATCCCGCGCGCGAACGAGACCGTTTCGGGCACCAATTTCGAGGTCATCGTCGGCTTCGACCTGACGCCCGAGCAGATCGCGTACAACCGATCGGGCACGCGGTTCACGATCAACGTTGCACCCCCCGCCAAGCCGCAGTAGTCCGGCGAGGCTTTTCAGCCCCCGGACTTGTTCATGACGACTTCCAGAGATCTTGCCGGCCTTCTGTCGGACGCTGCGGGCGCGGCGTTCGTTTCGCTTGGGCTTGAGGCGTCGCTGGGCGCCGTGCGCCGTTCCGACCGGCCAGACCTTGCCGACTTCCAGTGCAATGGCGCGATGGCGGCGGCAAAGAAGCTGGCCAAGAACCCGCGCGATATCGCGACGGCGGTTGTCGATGCACTGAAAACGTCACCGCTTGTGGCGAGCAGCGACGTGGCCGGGCCGGGCTTCATCAACGTGAAGCTGTCAGCCGAAGGCCTGTCGAAACGTGCGCAGGAAATCGCCGCAGACGATCGTGCCGGTGCTCAGCGCGTGGAGACGCCGCGTCGCGTGGTGATGGACTTCGGCGGCTGGAACGTCGCCAAGGAAATGCACATCGGCCACCTGCGCTCGACCGTGATCGGCGACTCGCTGCAGCGCCTGTTCCGCTTCATGGGCGACAGCGTGACCAGCGACGTCCACCTTGGCGACTGGGGCTTGCAGATGGGCCAGCTCATCAACGAGGTGAAGTTGGAGCAGCCGAACCTGCCGTACTTCGATGCGGCATTCACGGGGCCGTATCCCGAGCAAAGCCCCGTCACGATGGATGATCTGAGCCGGCTTTATCCGCTGGCCTCGGGCAAGTCGAAGTCCGACGAAGACCGGCGGAACGAAGACAGGCAGGCGACGCAGGAACTGCAGTCAGGCCGGCCCGGTTATCGCGCGCTGTGGCGACATTTCTGCAGCGTCACGCGCGTGGGCCTGGAGCGCGAGTGCAAAAGCCTCGGCGTCACGTTCGACCTCTGGAAAGGCGAAAGCGACGCCGAACCCTTCATTCCGCAGATCGTCGACGACCTGAAGTCGCGCGGCATTTCGGAGTTTGACGCGGGCGCATGGATCGTGCGCGTGGCGCGCGAGAGCGACAAGAAGGAAATGCCGCCGATCATTCTGGTCAACCGGGATGGCGCGATCGGCTATCACGGCTCCGATCTCGGAACGATCGTGGACCGGAAGCAAAGCATCGATCCGCAACTGTCGCTCTACATCGTGGACCAACGGCAAGCGCTGCACTTCGAGCAGGTGTTCCGTGCGAGCGATCGCGCTGGCTACCTGCCGGAAAAAGAGCTGGAGCATCTTGGCTTCGGCACGGTGAACGGGCCGGATGGCAAGCCGTTCAAGACGCGCGAAGGCGGCATCCTCAAGCTGCACGAGTTCATCGCACAGGCCGACGCGGTCGCCACGGCGCGGATGAAGGAAGCGGAGCTTGGTTCGGATGTCTCCGAAGCCGAGCAGGCGGATATCGCGCACAAGGTTGCGGTCGCGGCGATCAAGTTCTCCGACCTCTCGAACGTGCGCACGACCAACTACATCTTCGATCTCGACCGCTTCATTTCGTTCGAAGGCAAGACCGGGCCGTATCTGCTTTTCAATGCGGTGCGTATCAAATCGCTCGCGCGACGGGCGGAAGCGGAGGGCGTGAAGCCGGGCGCCATCGGCATCGAGCTCGATGCGGAGCGGGCGCTGGTGTTGCAACTGGACGCGTTCAGCGATGCGCTGCGCAGCGCCTACGACAAGCGGATGCCGCACATTCTATGCGATCATGCCTACCTGCTGGCGCAGGCTTTCTCAGGCTTTTACACGGCGGCGCCGATCCTCGTGGAAAGCGACCCGGTGAAGAAGGCGTCGCGCTTTGCTCTGGCGCTGGCGACACTGAAGCAGCTCGAAATCGTGCTCGCCCTGATTGGCATCGATATTCCGGAGCGGATGTAGGGGCGTCGCGTGGGCGATATCGCGTTTCGTGTTGATGATCTTTCCGGCACGGCGACACAGGCGCTTGTGAAGCTGCATCTGGCGGGCATGCACGCAAACTCGCCGGCCTGCAGCGTCCACGCTTTCGATCTCGACAAGCTGCGCCAGCCGGGCGTGACGTTCTGGTCCGGTTGGGTGGGCGATGAGATCGCCGTGATGGGCGCGCTGAAGCGGATCGACGCCGCGAATGGCGAGATCAAGTCCATGCGCGTGGCAGACGCATTTCTCGGCAAGGGCGCAGGGCGCGCCATGCTCGAACATATCGTCACCGAAGCACGCCGGATGGGGATGTCACACCTGTGGCTGGAGACGGGCTCCACGGATGCGTTTGTCCCCGCGCTGAAATTGTATGAAAGCGCCGGGTTCGAAGTGTGCGGTCCATTCGCGGACTACGCGCTCGACCCGTTCAGCGTGTTCATGACGCGAAGCTTGTGAGACTTCCGTTGCCGGCTGCCGTCCGCTAGCTTTCCAAGCGGGTCATCCTCGGGCTTGTCCCGAGGATCACGGTTGGGGAAACGAGGGAATGGGGCGGTTTGAAACCTGCGCCGTCTACATCATGACAGACCGGCGCTACGGCGTGCTTTACACGGGCGTGACCGCCTATTTGCTCAAGCGGATCAGCCAGCATCGCGCCGGCGAAGGCTCACAGTTCGCAGCGAAGTATAACTGCAAACGGCTGGCTTGGTACGATATCCACGACGACATCAACGTCGCGATCCAGCGAGAAAAATCCATCAAGCGTTATCCGCGCGCATGGAAGATCAATCTGATCGAAGCGATGAATCCAGACTGGATGGATTTGTGGGAAGAGATCAGACCGCAACCGTTGCCGGGTGAACGCCGCACGATCGAGGAACTGAGGCGGGGCGATGTCGAGTGACCTCGTTGCCTCCCGCCTGTTCCCCCTGCCGACGCAACCGAGATCCTCGGGATGCGCTTCGCTTACCCGAGGATGACCCGACTAGCGGCCACTTGCCAGCTGTCACTTCTTCTTCGCCGGAGCTTTCTTCGCAGCCTTTTTCGCCGGCACGGCCTTCTTCACCGTGCTCTTCGCCGGCGCCTTCGTGCCCGCCGCAGCAGCGCCGCCATTGCCTGGTATCAGCCAGATGGCGGTCACTGCGTTGGCGTGCCCGTGGCCAAGGCCGGTCTTCTCCATCAGGTGAGCCCGCAGCTCGCCATGCTTCTTGAGCCCCGACTTCGACAGGACGAGAGCAAAGTCCTCGTATGTCTTGCCCGAGGCTTTTTCCGCGTTGACGAGATAGGTCAGGAAGCCCTTGTGAAGTTTCGACCGGTCGAGCGCCATCGTTACTGGCCCTTCCTCTGTGCGTCGCGCAGCGCCTTGAACTCGTTGCCGTCATACCAGTTCGGCCATTCGCCATTGTTGGCGAGCCGGTTGACGATCTCGTAGTCCACCTTCACGTCGGCTTCGATGCCGGCGAGATTCCAGTCGTCCGCATATTCGTCGCTGGGCTTGTGATAATTGTCGTCGGTGTATTTCTTGGCCGCAGCTTCACCAGCCGCTTCACCGCCTTCAATCAGGTCGATGCCGCTATCGACGTAAAGCATCGGCACGCCTTTCTTGGCGAGGCTGATGTGGTCCGAGCGATAGAAATAGCCGTTCTGCGGCGACGGGTCGGGCCGGATTACGCGATTGCTTTCAGCGAGCACGGCTTTCAGCGTGTCTTCCAGTTGTGACGCGCCCGCGCCGACAACGACAACATCCTTGGCGGGGCCGGTCGGCTGCATGGCGTCGATGTTGATGCCCGCAACGATCTTCTCAAGCGGGATCAGCGGGTTCTCGCCGAAATACGCAGAGCCGAGCAGGCCGGATTCTTCAAGCGTAACCGCAAGCACCGTGACCGAACGCTTGGGCTTGGGGCCAGCAGCGATCTTCTCGCCGATTTCGAGGATGGCGGCTGTGCCCGTGGCGTTGTCCACGGCGCCGTTGTTGATCGTGTCTTCGTTCGGGTCGCTGCTCGGGCCTTTGCCGAGGTGATCCCAGTGTCCCATCAGCAGCAGGTGTTCGTCCGGTGTTTCGGAACCCTTCACCGTGCCGATCACATTGCGTGAGTCCTTGAACTCAATCGTCTGGTTGATCGTGGCCGATGCCTTGAGGCCCGTCATCGGCACGGCCTTGAAGCCGCGCTTGTTGGCGGCGGCGCGCATCTTGTCGATGTCGAGCCCGGCTGCCTTGAACAGTTCGGTGGCATGGCTGAGTTGGATCCAGCCTTCCAGCTTGGCGCGGCTTGCGCCTGCGTCATTGCGCACGAGATCGGATTGCGCGCCTGTCCACGATCCTTCGACAACGCCCCAGCCATAGGCGGCGGGCTTCTCTTCATGGATCAGGATGGCGGCGGTCGCGCCTTGCCGCGCAGCTTCTTCAGCAGGGCCATCAACCCGCTGGCCGGCGCCGACATGTCGAACTTGCCCATGCGGGTGAGCTTGCTCACCTCGCCGGCGCTCATGGCACAGACCATCGCGTCGCACTGCTCGCGCCGTGCGCGCAGCACCG
>CALMWO010000360.1 GCA_937873805.1 uncultured Hyphomonadaceae bacterium | reverse complement strand
TTCCTTGATCGGGATCGGCTTGTGGCCGAGATGCAGCTCTGCAAGCTCATCCATGCCGTGACTGTGCTGGCCTGCCTCCAGCACGAATGACAACAGCATCGTGTCGTCGATCGGAGAGACGCGAATGTCGTGCGCGCAGAAGATCGAGATGTCGTACTTGATGTTCTGCCCGATCTTCAGGACTGACGGGTCTTCCAGCAGCGGCTTCAGCATCTTGATCGCGGTCGCCATGTCGATCTGCTTCGGCTTCTCGCCTGACAGAAGATCCGTCTTCCCCGCGCCGTGGCCCAGCGGGATGTAGCAGGCCTTGCCCGGCGCCAGCGCCATCGACACGCCGACCAGCTTCGCGCCTACTGGATTGAGCCCGTCCGTCTCCGTATCGACTGCGACATAGCCTTGCGCCTTCGCTTCCTCGATCCACACGGCGAGACGATAGGGCTCGACCACGGTTTCGTAGGCGTCGAGATCGAAGGGAACAGCCTGCGGGGCAAGCGCCTCGAAGCTTTCGCCCGGAACATTGTTCGCCGCTGCCGTGGCTGTCGGCTTTCCGCCCGCGCGTTCGGCCGCCAGCGCATTGGCCAGCGCGGGTCCGCCAGCCGAGGATGATGGCACGGGCGCGCCTTCAGATCCCAGCGTCTGCGCAACGCGCGTCGTCAGCGTGCGGAATTCCATTTCCGTCAGGAAGGCGAGCAGGGCTGCGGGATCGGGATCGGATACGCCAAGCTCCTCAAGCGGCGTTGCGACCGGCACATCATCCTTCAGCGTCACCAGCACTTTCGAAAGCCGCGCCTTGTCCGCATGCTCGATCAGCGACTCCCGCCGCTTCGGCTGTTTGATCTCGCCCGCACGCGCCAGCAGGGTTTCAAGATCGCCATACTCCTGGATCAGCAGCGCCGCCGTCTTGATGCCGATGCCCGGCACGCCCGGCACGTTGTCGACGCTGTCGCCGCACAACGCCTGCACGTCGATCACCCTGTCGGGCGTGACGCCGAATTTCTCGAACACCTCCGGCGCGCAGATGCGGCGATCCTTCACGGTGTCCAGCATGCAGATCTGGTCGTTGACCAGCTGCATCAGATCCTTGTCCGCCGATACGATGGAAACACGCGCGCCCTTGGCCGCGGCCTGCCGCGAATAGGTGGCGATCAGATCGTCCGCCTCGAACCCTTTCATTTCCAGCGCGGGCTGACCGAAGGCAATTGCAGCTCTGCGGACAAGGGGAAATTGCGGGATCAGGTCTTCCGGCGGATCGGGACGATGCGCCTTGTACTGGTCGTAAAGGTCGTTTCGGAATGTGTGCGCGCCTGCATCGAATATGCACGCGAAATGCGTCGGCTGGTCGCCCGCCTTCAGATCTTCCAGCACCTTCCACAACATGTTGCAGAAGCCCGAGATCGCGCCCACCGGCAGCCCGTCCGACTTGCGCGTCAGCTGGGGCAGGGCGTGATAGGCGCGGAAGATGAAGCCCGATGCGTCGATCAGGTAGACGTGGCTGGACGCATCAATGGGGCGGTGGACGGGCATAAGAGGTCTCCTGTCACAATCCCTAACAGCCCTCTCCGTATCCGGCCAGATTTGCTGGCGATTTTGACGACAGCCCTTAATCGCTCCGCGCCAATTGCAACGGATAGCTTACGGAGGTTCCACCGGAATTTAATCAATCAGTGCCAATAACCATCAGACTTACGTCGGTGGGAATTGGAAATGGACACGACGCAGACTGCAGCCAGCTCCGCTGGCAAGGTTTCGGGCTTGGGCCGATTGGTGTTGACCAACGGAACGACGGTCTTTGGCGTCATCATCGCCGCCGTTCACGGCGTCATCCTCAGCTATTTCTTCGGCGCCGCGTGGGGCGTCGCGTGGGGCGTGACGTCGATCAGCCTCCTGCTCGGGGTCGTCGTCCAGGCGATCAAGGCGACGATGGGCGACAAGCGCGCGACCAAGCGCTTTCACGTGCTGCAGCTCGTTCTCGTCTCGCTCTGGATGTTCAGCGCCGTCGCGATCTGGTTGACGGGCTCACGGTCCGGCTGGGTGATTGCGGTCATGGTGCCGGCGCTGTGGGCAATCCACATCATCTTCGCCGGCAAGGGCAACTTCAAGGCTATCCTGAGCCTGCTCGCGATTTGCGCTGTGCCGATGATGGCCTTCCTGCTGTATTCGGCATGGGCCGAGTTTCCGGCCTGGGTTGCGATCCCATGCTCGATCTCCGCGCTTGCCTCGGTGGCCAGCATTGCCGAGTCCGCGCAGTTCTCGAGCCGCAACTTCGTCGAACTGGAAAAGGCGCTGGCTGAATCGTCCGCCACCAAGAAGCGCCTCGAATTCGCGATCCAGAGCGCGGGCGACGGGTATTTCGAACTCGACCTTGAAACCATGATCTACTCG
>CALMWO010000359.1 GCA_937873805.1 uncultured Hyphomonadaceae bacterium | reverse complement strand
GCCCAGTGTGCGTGTGTTTGTGCCGTGTCATGCCGAGCATAATACGCCGGGCCACCGGGGCGTAGATTCTGAGGGGCGCTATCCCTCAATTCTTCGCGCTAGTGAGCTGAGATCACGCGGAAAGATTTCTGGCCGTCCTACAAATCCGGAACACCTCCATCCCCCAAAACAGAAACGCCCGGCGCGGTGGCCGGGCGTTTCGTATTCGATGTGAGGAGATCAGGTCGCCGACAGTTCCGTATACCGGCGCAGGTGCCAGTCGGTGTTGCCGAACTGGCTTTCGATCATCGTGACACGCTTGAAGAAGTGGCCGACATTGAGTTCGTCGGTCATGCCCATGCCGCCGTGAATCTGGACGGCGTCCTGGCTGATGAGGCGGCCGGCCTTGCCGATCTGGACCTTGGCGCCGGAGGCGGCGAGCTTGCGGGCCTTGTCGGCTTCATCGAGCTTCAGCGTGACCATGTAGGTCATGGAGATGGCCTGCTCGGCCGCCATGAACATGTCGACCATGCGGTGTTGCAGGACCTGGAAGTTGGCGATGGGCTGGCCGAACTGCTTGCGCTGTTTCGCGTAAGCAATCGTCGCCTCATTCAGAACCTTGAAGCCGCCACACGCTTCAGCGCAGAGAGCAGCGATTGCGTAGTCGACGACCTTCTCGACGAGCGGCAGGCCGTTGTCGACCGCACCCACGACGGCGTCAGCGCCGACAGTGACGTTCTCGAAATAGACTTCAGAGGCGCGCAGGCCGTCGACCGTCGGATAGTCGCGCGTGGTAACGCCCTTGGCGGATTTCGGCACGAGAAAAACAGTGACGCCTGACGTGTCGCGCTGGCCGCCAGAGGTGCGGGCGGTGACGAACAGGTGCGTAGCGAACGGCGCGCCGATGACGACAGCCTTGTGGCCATTCAGCGTGTAGCCGGCGCCGTCCTTTTTCGCGGTGGTGGAGACGTCGTTCAGGTCGTAACGGCTCTTCGGTTCTGAATAGGCGAAGGCGAAGATGCTCTCGCCGCCGATGAGGCCGGCGATGTGCTCTTCTTTCTGCGCAGCGTTGCCGCCGTGGCGGAGGAAGTTGCCGCCGATGATGACAGTCTGCAGGTAGGGCTCGATGACGAGGCCCTTGCCGAACTCTTCCGAGATGATCATCGCCTCGATCGAGCCGCCGCCGAAACCGCCTTCTTCTTCCGAGAAGGATGCACCAAGGAGGCCGAGTTCAGCAAACTGGGCCCACATTTCGGGGCGCCAACCGGCTTCGGATTTCGCGACCTTGCGGCGCGTGTCGAAATCGTACTGCTGGCGAACAAGACGGGCGACCGTATCGCGCAGCTGATCCTGTTCGGATGTGAAGCTGAAATCCATTGGGTAGTTCTCCTTGCGACCCTTTTAGGCCGTGCGTTCAGGGTCGTGCAACTGGTGTCAGGCGGGAGCGGCGGCAGGCGTGACTTTCGGTCGCCGCGGCTTGCGGATGGTGGCGATGAAGAGTTCGGCTACGATGAGGTTCGGCACCCAGGCGAGCCAGGCGATATACTGGTAGGACCAGACGAAGTCGGACGGGATGACGCCAGTCGCGCCGAGATAACCGGCGAGGGGCAGCTGAAGACGCAACGTCACGGCGCCGAAGGTGAGCGCGAATGACCGGATCATCCAGATTTCGTGAGACGTGAAGTCGCGGCGCATGGCGGCGAACAGCGCCATCAGCGTGAACGGCACCCAGAGCACAGCGAGCATGAAGAAGCCCCACCCGGCGATGGGGCCAGCAGTGGACGACAGCGCGATCGAACCGCCCGCAAGTCCGCCAACCACGCAGGCGAGAACATAGACGCGCCCCATCCAGCGATGGAGCGTTGGCGCTTTCCGTCGAAGCGGCTTCAGGAACTGGAAGGCGCCGAGGATCATGGCGACGCCCGAGGCCGCGACGTGTGTCTGCAGGCCCCATGGATCAAACATCGGGTTGGTGATCGGCAGATGCGTGAAGCCGGTGGCCGCGTGGAACAGCGCGTAGCCACCCACGCCGACAGACAGGAGCGCGATTACGCCCCACGCAACGCTTGAGCCGACACTTGCAGCAGACATCCCGTACCCTCCCGTTTTCCCCTCTTGTGCCTTCTGGCCGGGGGCTAATTATTCAGGGAGCCTAACATCGATCCGGCGCATGTCAGAGCCCCAGCACCATCTTGGCGATGATGTTGTGCTGGATCTCGTTGGACCCGCCATAGATCGAGGTCTTGCGCATGTTGGCGTACATCGGCGCTGTGAGGTGCGCGTATTCAGGCCCGATCGGATGCTGGTTGTCGCCATCCTCCGGGAAACCGCGGAAGTAAGGCGCGCCATACACGCCGACAGCTTCGAGCGTCAGCTCGGTAATGCGCTGCTGGATCTCGGTGCCCTTGATTTTGAGGATCGAGCTTTCTGGTCCCGGCCCCTTGCCCTGTGCTTCGCGCGCGAGCGTGCGGAGTTCGGTGTATTCGAGAGCCGACAGATCGATCTCGAGTTCGGAGATCTTCTTGGCGAAATCCGGGTTGCGGATGATCGGCTGACCCTGATCGAGTTCAACTGACGCGATCTCGCGCAGGCGCTCGATGCCCTTCTTGGAGCGGGCGACGCCGGCGATGCCGGTGCGCTCGTGAGCCAGGAGATATTTGGCGTACGTCCAGCCTTCATTCTCCTTGCCGACGAGATTGGCGACCGGGACTTTGACGTCGGTGAACCAGGTCTCATTGACCTCGTGCCCGCCATCCATCGTGATGATCGGGCGAACTTCGACGCCGGGCGTCTTCATGTCGACGAGGATGAAGGAGATGCCTTCCTGCGGCTTCCGGGCCGCGGGGTCGGTGCGGCAGAGCACGAATATCCAATCAGCGAAGTGGCCGAGCGTGGTCCAGG
>CALMWO010000358.1 GCA_937873805.1 uncultured Hyphomonadaceae bacterium | reverse complement strand
CCCTCTTCATAGCGATGCAGAGCGATCAGCTTGAGCCGCCCCGGTCCCAGGTCGAATTCGTAATCCGCGCCGAGTTCGCCGCCGATCTCGTCCTCGCCGATGTTCGTAAAGCGCGCCGTGGGATCGCCATTTACTGGATTGCGGAAGGAGTCCTCGCGCCCGACGAAATTGAACGAACGCAGCGCGAGGTTCATGTTCGCGATCGCGCCATCCTTGGCCTCGTAGGTAACCGTTGCAGCAAGGTTCGGCTCCTCGCCGCCGCCATTGAAGCCTTCACGCCGAAGGTCCAGCACATTGCCGGCGCCATCGGTGATTACGGACGGGCCGTCATGGCCATTGTGGAATTCGGCAGCGTCGAGCGCCGCCGACCACGACCAACCATCTTCTGTCTTGCCGTTGGCCGACACAGACCCACGAAACCAGGACGGTTGCAGGTTCTCGCGGAATTCGGGCTCAACCTCCCAATTGCCGCTGAAGGCATCAACCTTAGCGACGACGTTTGCCACCTGTCCCGAAAGGCCCGGAATGTTCAGCGTCGCGCCGTCAACGATCTCGATGCGCACAACGCTCTCAGCCGAGATGCGGCCCAGGGCCGTCTCGGCATCGTTCGCCTTGCCCGACACGCGCCGGCCATTGATCAGCACATTCTGCTTCGCCTGGCCAAAGCCACGCGCATCCGAATCGTCGCTGTCATTGATGGCGAAGCCGGGAATGTTGCCGACCATGTCGGCAGCCGTCTTTGGCGCGAAGCGCGCGAAATAGGCCGGCTCATAGACCTGCCCCTGCGATGCGACCCGCTGCGGCTCGACCTGCTCATGCGCGAACGCCGGAGCGGCGCTCAACGCAATCAACCCGGTCACGATCGTGAAAGTGCTGACGCTGCGAGTCAGCGGCGCGCGGCCGCGTGCGCGGCATGCGCCTTGTTTACCTGTCGACAATGCTCGTCCCCTGACCTTGACGGTTTCTGTGGAGACGCTGGCTCCCTCCGACAGGGTCAGCGACTCAGTCCTATGCAGTCGGTAGTTCTAGTTTGGCTATTTCGAGGCCGAGACCGCACCTTTGGAGCGCAGGTAGGCGGCGATCTCGTCTTCGTTGTTACGCTCGGCGTTTTTCAAGGGCGTGCCTTTGCCGATGGGCGAAGCGAGGTTCACGTCGGCGCCTTTCGACACGAGCAGCTTGACGATTTCCATATCGCCTTCGCGCACGGCCTTGATCAGCGGCGTGTCGAAGCCCGGCGTCGTGGCGTTGGCATCAGCGCCATGCTTGAGCAGGATCTGAGCCGTCGCCGTCGCGTGGTTGTCTGCGGCAATCGCCAGCGGCGTGCCCATGCCCGGGAAGCCGAGGTTCACATCCGCACCAGCTTTCACCAGCGCATCGGCCACGCCGGGACAGTTGTTGTCTGCCGCAGCCATCAGCGCAGTGCCACGGCCCGGCAGGACCATATTGATTTCGCCGGGCTTGGAGCCGATCAGCGTTTTCACCGCATCGATGTCGCAATCGTCGGCCGCTTCGTACAGGTCCGAGTGCGGACCATGGCGATCGAAGCGGATGTCGCTGCGGTGGATATCGAAATCGCCGCGGGCTTTTGCTGCCGCGATTTCTTCACGCGCGGCGGCCATGGCTTCGCGAGCGATCGCCATGCCTTCGTGACGTTCACGCATGGCGTCGGCGATCTCTTCGCGATGCGAAGCGATTTCTTCGCGGGCTTCTTCCATTGCAGCGCGGATTTCAGCCTGGAGCTGCGGACCGAGAGCCGCCTTCATCTCTGCCTGAGCTTCACGAAGCGTCTGGCGCAGCTCTTCGGCATCGAAGCCGGTGGAGTTCTGCCACGCATCCATGTTGTCGGGATCGATACCGGCTTGCTTCAGCGACTGGCGGACTTCTTCCATGATGGCGGGCATTTCGCGCATCATTTCGGCGTTCACCTGCGAAGAGATCTCGGCGCCGAGCGCAGCCATCTCCGCCGAAAGGCCAGCCATTTCAGCTTGCAGCTCCGGCGAAAGATCGGCCAGAGCCATTTCGAGTTCAGGCATCATCGACTGAACCAGCGCGTTGATTTCCTGGCCGAGGCTGGCGAAGTCTTCGCCATTCCACTGGAAGTCGAAATCCTGCAGGTCACGGTCCTCAAGTTGCGGCCCACGACCATCAAGCTTTGGTTCACCGGCCAGCGCCTGCCGGGCGTTTTCCGGCTCGTTGAGGTTGATCGCACCCTTGCCGTTCGGCGACTGCGCCTCTGCGGTGAAGCGCGGCGTCACCATCGCAGCAACGGCAACCGTGAGCGCAAGGCCAGCAAAAGCCAGGCGACCGGAATATCGGGCCGGGTGTCCACCCGTCTTGGCGATCTCGATCAGGCGCTTGATGCGGCGACCGAACTGCGAGCGCGGACCAATGGCGCCGACAGCCAAACGGGGCGCACGCACCCAGAGCTGGTTCTCGGCTTGGGTCGTCAGCGACCGGGCGAAGGCGCGGGCGTCGCCCGTGCGATCGACGGCGGCTTCATCGCACGCCACTTCGCGTTCTTCGTCGATGCGGCGGCTCATCCAGTAGAGCGCGGGGCTCCACCACATCAGCGCCAGCACAATGCGTTGGCCGAGCGCGGCGAGCATGTCGCGGCGACGGATGTGTGCATGCTCGTGCTCGAGCAGCGCGGCCATGCCGGGCGAGCCCAGCGCGATTGATTCCGGCAGAACGATCGCCGGCTTGAACAGGCCGGCCGCCATCGGTCCCGGCGCTTCCGGGCTGACGACGACGCGCAGGCCCTGCATGCGGTGCTTGAGCGCTTCTGGCAGGTTGGCCGGCGTTGCGCGCGCCACCAGCCGCTCGACAGCGATCAGGTCACGCGCCGTGCGCGCCAGCAGGAACAGCACGCCGCCGAGCCATATCGCGAGCAGCGGCAGGCCGAGATCGGGCAGCTTGATTTCAGGCAGCGTGAACAATGGCGCGGGAGCAGGCGCCGCTTTCACGGCGTGGACAACCTGATGGGTCACCGCCGCAGCCGGTGCGGCAGGCGCAGCCACATAGGCGTTACGCGGTGCGTTCACGGCTTCGCCGAAGGTCGCCGGAACGATCATCGGATCAACAGGTGTTGCCGGAGCGGCTTGCACAACCGGCGTCGCGACCGGCGCCGTCGATGTGCTCGCCAGGCTGACCGGCGCATTGAGCTGCTTCAGCAATCCGGCGACAATCGTCTCGCCGGGAATGAACGCCGCCAGCGGCAGCGCCAGGCTGGCGACAAAAGCTGCGGTCGCGAGGCCATAGCGCGTCGCTCCGCGCATACGCTTGCCGATAATCAGGACGCCTGCAAGCACGGCGGCCAGCGCCACGCTCTGCCAGAGATGTCCGAAGATCATTGTCTGCGGAAGGCTTACGTCAGTCATTGCCGTCCTCCGGGGAGATCATGTCGAGTTCATCCTTCAGCGTCTGAAGCTCGTCAGCGCTAAGGGTCTCGTTTCTTATGAGATGCTGCGCCAGTTCAGTTGGCGATCCTTCGAAGAAGGTCGACACCATCTTGCGCAGCGCGCGGGAGCGCGCATCAGCGCGCGAGACAGTGGGCGTATAGATGAAGGCGCGTCCGTCCTGCCGCGGCTTCACGTAGTCCTTGTCGGTAAGGATACGCAGCAGCGTCAGTACGGTGTTGTAGGCTACAGGATAGCTGTCCTCGAGCGCGTCGGTCACATCCCGCACACTCGCCTCCCCCTTGTCCCAGATCACTCGCATGATCCTTTGTTCGGCTTCAGTCAGGACATCAGATCGTGGCTTGGGCATGGCGTTTCGTCTCTTTGCCTTGTCTCTTTAGTCCGGCGTCCTGACCGAATTTCGCCGACAACTAGTTCCTTAGGTCAGGCACATTCCGATTTATCGATAATCGAGTCAACTAGGTTTCTAGTTGCCTCGTGAGGTTTTTTTCGAGCGAGATGAACGCGCGTTATCACTAAGCAAATTCCCAGATTTCCGAAGTAAATCTAGGATAAGATCAGAATGGGGGCCACAAACCACAAAACGAAAACAATCCAGTTTCCTCAGTTCACGATCAGATAGAAGTGAACCACACCGCCGGAACTACGTTGGTCTGGCTCCAAGGGGTCATCTGCCCCGCCATCTGGAGAATCAACATGATCCGCACCGGACTCATTGCCGGCATTGCTGTAGCTGCCCTTTGCGCACTGCCCGCCAGCGCCCAACTCGGAATTGGCGGCGGCGGACAGGTTCAGGTGCCCGGCGTAACTGCGGGCGGCGCTGGCCAGGCCACAATTGATACCGGCCCGGTCAGAGACACGGCCCGGGACGCGGCCGGTCGCACCAAGGCCGGCGCGGAAGCAACCGCGCATGCCGCCAAGCAGAAGGCGGCGGAAGCTGCCGCTCGCGCCCAGGCTGCAAAGC
>CALMWO010000357.1 GCA_937873805.1 uncultured Hyphomonadaceae bacterium | reverse complement strand
TCATGGCTCTACACCTATCCCGGCGAACAGAAGACCGCGCTCAACGCCGACCCGTCCTATGTCTTCTTCCAGGAAGAACAGATCGCCGACTACGCAGCCGGCCCGAAGGGCGCAGCCAACGTGCCTCTGACTCCCATGGGCTCGATCGCGATCGATCCAGCTTACCACCCTTATGGCGCCATCGTATTCGTCGACGGCACGTATGATGGCTACGCCTTCCAGAGGCTTCTTGTTGCGCAAGACACAGGCGGCGCGATCCGGCGCGGCCCCAATCGCGGCGACATCTTCGCAGGCACAGGAGCCGAGGCCGGCGCCTTCGCGGAAAAAATGAACGGCGCCGCGCGCTGGTGGACCCTGCTTCCGAAAGCCTTAGCTGCCCCGATCGCGGGCCTGGCATCAACTCCGTCGTCGGGCTGACGTCGGCACGACCTATTTCACGCGCCAGGGCGGGTTCAGGCGGTTTTCGCCGGCATGGTAGAGCGTGATGCGATTGCCCGCAGGGTCGCGCAGGTGCGCCACGCGCCAGAGATAACTCATCGTCTCGGGCTCTGTTTCAAACGTGACGCCTTTGGCCTTCAGCTCGATGACAAGATCATCCAGCCGATCGCTCTCGAACCAGATTTCCGGCCAGTCGCCGCCGTTCCAGCCGTCGACCTGTTCAATCGAGAACGTGGATGGCGCGCCGCCATCGCTGTCAGGCATTTCAAAGCGCGCATAGCGTGGCGGCGAATCGACAATCAGCTTGAGACCCAGTTTCTGATAGAACGCCACGCTCGCCGCATAGTCCGTCAGCGGAACGGTGATCTGGTTCAGCCTCATGACGTCATTTCTTCTTTTTTGCCGCCGCCTTTGCCGGCGCTTTCGGCGCGGCCTTCTTTGCAGCCTTTGGCGCTGCTGCCTTTAGCTGGGGAGGCTTTGCCTTCGTCGCAACCGGAGCACCCACCTCATCCGGCGGCGAAATTCCGAGCTTGTCCTGCAGCGCCATGGCCGCAGCGGGGTTTCGCTCCTTCGCGCCCGAGATGAAGAAAACAAACACATCCTGGTTCCTGGACCAGTTCGTGACGAGCTTTGCAAAACGCCCGATCTCTGCAGCTGAATAACCCGCAGCTTCATCGCTCTGCGACTGCATCAGCCGCGCCACGGCAAAGCTTGACCCCTCGTGACGCAGCTTCGGAAACGCGTCGTCCTCTGCATACACAACCGTCGCGCCATGCTTCGTCAGCAGGTCGTAGAATTCGGGAACGTCGAAGCCTGAACCGCGCACCTCAAGCGCATGGCGCAATGGCAGCCTGTCCTTCTCTTTCGGCAGAACAGACAAGAACGTGTTGAAGTAGTCCGCATCGAACTTCCGCGTGCCGGGAAACTGCCAGTTGATGGGGCCCAGCTTGTCCTTCAGCGCCGTGATGCCCTGCCCGAGAAACAGGTCCACCGACTTCTTCATGTCCTCCTTCGTCTTGCGCACAGTCGAGAAGCGATGCGCTTTCAGGCTGAACACGAAGCCATCCGGCGCAGTCTCCGCCCACTTCGCGAACGTGTCCGGCTTGAACGAGGAGTAGTAAGTGGCGTTGACCTCAAGCGCAGTCATCTTGCGGCTCATGTAGCTGAGCTGTTTCGCCTTCGAGAGACCGGCGGGATAGAACGTCTCGTCCCAAGGCTCGAAGCTCCAGCCTCCGACGCCCACGCGAACAGGATGCGCCATCCCAGCCTCCTCAGTCTTCTGTGCTGGAAGTCGTCTTACACGCCCGCCAGACCTCAGGCGAGATATGCCGCCGCGCGGCATCCCCCTGAGAAACGCGTTTTCATGGGGTCTGCGGTCCTTTCGCTGCTGCATCCTTCCCTTCCCGCGCGCGTTCTGGCCTATTGGCGGCACGTAGAGCCTTGGAGGATCAGATGCGGTGGACGGGTGGTCGGCGCGGCGGCGGCGTTGAAGACAGGCGCGGCCTCAGCGGCGGCGGCCTCGCGGCTGGCGGCGGCATTGGCGCTCTGGTGATTGGCCTGATCGGCTACTTCGTTCTCGGCATCAATCCTTCGACCACGCAGGCCGTGCTCAGCCAGTTCGGCGGCCTCGGCGAGGAGCGCGGCGAAGTCGGGACACCGCGCGACGATGCCGGCATGTTCGTCGACGTCATCGGCACCAACATCAATGATGTCTGGGCCGCGCAGCTGGCCAATTACACGCCGCCCAAGGTTGTTCTTTACGAACAGGGCACCAACACGGGCTGCGGCCACGGCCAATCGGCAATGGGTCCGTTCTATTGTCCGACCGACCAGACCGTCTATCTCGACCTGTCTTTCTGGCAGGAGATGCAGACCAAGCTTGGTGCTTCCAGCGCCGACTTCGCGAAGGCTTACGTGATCGCCCACGAATTCGGTCATCACATCCAGACCCTCACCGGCGCGTCACAAAAAGTGCAGCAGGCGCAACGGTCGCTCGGGCAGGCTGAGGGCAATCGCTATTCGGTGGCTCTTGAGCTGCAGGCTGACTGCTATGCGGGCATCTACGCAGCTAACGCCGCAAAGGTGTCGAACGGGGAAGTTGCCCTTGAGGCAGGTGACCTCGAGGGGGGGATGCAGACTGCGAACGCCATCGGCGACGACACGCTGCAAAAGCGCTCCGGTGGCCGCGTGACACCGGAAGGCTTCACCCACGGCACCTCGGCGCAACGCAAACAGTGGCTGCTGACTGGCTACCAGACCAGCGATCCGCGCGCCTGCGATGGTACATTTGAGGGATTGTAGCGCGCAGTTCGCCCTGCAATTGCAGCTTGAACGGCTACCAATCGCCATCAACTGGTGACAGTGTCCGGCTCTATCCGTCTTAACCTGCGGCTAATTCACGCGAGCCCACCATCTCGTTAAGCGGGAAACCGCCGCATAGAATCATTTCACGGGGACCCCGATCGCGTCGGAGTAGCTGACGGATAGGCGAAAAGGGTAACGGCGCCGAAACCGGTGTCCGGACGATCAAGCCTCGCGACGTAGTTTTGGAACGAACCATTCGATGGCGTACGCGCAAAGCTCGGCCTCTCTTCGTGAATTCCTGAAGCCTTTCCAGAGCCCGACGCTCTGGCGCTCCATCGTCGAACTCGTGCTTACCGCGACGCCGCTGATCGTGCTGTGGGCTGCCGGCGCCTTCGCCGTTGCAGCTGGCCTCTGGTGGCTCGGGCTGCTGATCTCGATCCCCGCTGCCGCGTTTGTCGTGCGCATGTTCATGATCCAGCATGATTGCGGCCACCGCTCGTTCTTCAAATCGCCCTGGGCGAACGACTGGGTGGGCCGCGTCATCGGCGTCATCACCCTCACCCCGCATGATTGCTGGCGCCGCACGCACGGCATCCATCACGCGACTTCAGGCAATCTCGACCGCCGCGAACTCGGCGCTGTCAGGACGGTGTCGGTCAAGGAATACGACGCGATGACGCCCGGGCAGCGTTTCGGCTACCGGCTCTATCGCAACCCGATCGTGTTGTTCGTCCTCGGGCCGTTCTACGTTTTCTTCCTGCAGCAGCGCCTGCCGCACGGCATCATGAAAGAAGGCTGGCGTCCGTGGGTTTCCGCCATGGGCACCAACGTCGTGCTCTTTGCAGCGCTAGGCGCGGTGATCTGGATGGGTGGCTTGAACATTCTGCTGCTCGTCTGGATGCCGACCATTATGCTCGCCGCGATGATCGGCGTGTGGCTGTTCTTCGTGCAGCACCAGTTCGAGGAAACCTACTGGGCGCGCAACGACACATGGGAAATGGTTGAGGCCGCGATGCGCGGCTCGTCACACTACGACTTGCCGCCCGTCCTGCGCTGGCTCACCGGCAATATCGGCGTGCATCACATCCATCACGTCTCGGCGCGCATTCCGTTCTACAAGCTGCGCGAGGTGCTGAAGCACGACCCGGCCCTCAAGGATGTGAACCGTCTCGGCATGCTGGAAAGCATTCGCTGCGCCGGCCTCACGCTGTGGGACGAAGCCAGCCAGCGCCTTGTTTCATTCGGCCAGTACGCGCGCATGAAAGCCATGCCGCCGCCTGCAACGGTCTGATCACCGCAGCACTTCCGCAGCGAGCTATTCTTCGCCGCGCGCCAGGGCTTGCGCCACCTTGTGCGCGATCTGCTCGACGCTGAACGGCTTCACCAGCAGGTCCGTGCCCGGATCCAGTATCCCATTGTGAACGATGGCATTCTGCGTGTAGCCGGTCGTGAACAGCACGCGCAGGCCCGGCCGCATCTCGATGGCCTTGTCCGCCATCTGCCTGCCATTCATCTCTGGCATCACGACATCGCTGAACAGCAGGTCGATGCGCGGAAGCGTGCGCACCTTTTCCAGTGCAGCCATTGGCGTTGAGGCGTGAACGACCACATAGCCAAGCTCACGCAACGTGGCGACCGTCACATGGCGCAGCTGATCGTCGTCCTCCACCACCAGAATGATTGCGCCTTCGCGCGGCACAGCCGGCAGCTGTTTCACCTCCTCGGGCATGGACTCTTCCGCTTCAGCGCGCGTGCGCGGCAGGTAGATCTTCACCGACGTGCCCTTGCCGGACTCCGAGTAGATCTTGATGTGCCCGCCTGACTGCTTGACGAAGCCGTAGACCTGCGAGAGCCCGAGGCCCGTGCCCTTGCCGACGGGCTTGGTTGTAAAGAACGGCTCGAATGCCTTCGCCAGAACTTCGGGCGTCATGCCGGGTCCGTTGTCGGTCACCGCAACCATCACATACTGCCCGGCCGGAACGCCAACATTGCTGGAAGCGTAAGCGTCGTCGAGATGGGCGTTCGACGTCTCGATCGTAATGCGACCGCCTTCAGGCATGGCGTCGCGCGCGTTGACGGCAAGGTTGAGCAGCGAATTCTCAAGCTGGCTCGGGTCCGCGTGCGTCCGCCACAGGCCGCCGGCCAGCACGGTTTCAATCGAGATCTGCTCGCCCAGCGTACGGCGCAACAACTCGGACATGCCCGACACCAGCTTGTTCGGTTCGATGAGTTGTGGGCTCAGCGGTTGACGGCGTGCAAACGCCAGCAGGCGGTTGGTCAGCGTGGCCGCACGCTTGGCGCTGTCGTCGGCCGCATCGACAAATTTGCCGATGTCGCGATCACCTGCATCGATACGCCTGCGCATCAGGCCAAGCGCACTGATCACGACGGCGAGCATATTGTTGAAATCGTGTGCGAGCCCGCCCGTAAGCTGGCCAACGGCTTCCATCTTCTGCGCCTGCACGAGCTGCGCTTCGGTGTCACGCCTCGCTGCGATTTCCTTTTCCAGCTGCTCGTTCTTCGCGCCAAGCGCATCGTGCGACACGGCTAGCGCAACAGCGAAGCGCCTGAATGCGAGGAACAACATCACGCCCAGCACAAGCGCCACGATCGCGGCCACAAGAAGCGTCGCGCGCAGAAGGTCACCGGATGCACGATCCTCGGCCACGCGCCGATCAAGCAGGATGCTCTCGTCCGCCAGCATTTCGGCGGCAATCGCGCGCACGCGATCCATGGCCGCCTTGCCAGCCTTTTCAGAGACAAGCGCGAGCGCTGCTCCGAGATTGCCGCCTTCGGTATCCTCGATTGACCGCGCGATAAGACCAAGCCGTGTGGCGACTTCGCGGCGCAACTGACGCAAGCGCGCTACCTGACCGGCATTGTCGGAAACCATCGCCTCAAGCGCATTCAACTGCGGCTCAATGGCGGCCACGGCCAGCGTGTGAGGCTCCAGATAGGTCGCGTCCTTGGTCAACAGGAAACCGCGCTGGCCTGTCTCGGCATCCTGCATCAGCGACAGCGTGCGCGTGATAGCTTGCTGCACGTTAAGCGTGTGCTCAACCATCCGCTGGCGTTCGTCGCGCTGGAATGTGGACACCGCTGCGAGCGCGATCACCACGGCCATGGCCACGACCGTGAGCGCTAGCCCCACAATCATCGAACGTGGCGCGACAGCAGCGGTCTGCGCGTTGTCAGCCTTGTCGGGAGTTTCGTTCATGATGAAAAAGCAGCCCTCGCTCGTTCATCCGACGAACCAGCACGGCAGTACAGTAGGGAGAGGCATTTCTCTGGCAAGAATGCCAGACGCGCTGCTCCTGAACCGCCACAAACGAAAAACCCGGCCACCGGCCGGGTTTTCCAATTCGTTCGAGCTCAAGTTCCTCAG
>CALMWO010000356.1 GCA_937873805.1 uncultured Hyphomonadaceae bacterium | reverse complement strand
GATCCATTTTGTCGACTCGAAGGATTCGCCCGCGCTGATAATTTCGGGGGGCGCCGATACGGGCGTTCCGATCTCGCAATCGAAAACCATGAAGGCGGCGCTCGACAAGGCGAGCGTCAAGAGCGAGCTCAAGGTGTTTCCCGAGGCGGGTCACGACTTCTATGTGAAAGGCGATCCCAAAAGGACCGACGCCATCGCGAACGAAGCCATGAACATGATGGTCGCCTGGTTCGAACAGCAGCTCAAATAGAACCGGGCCCGTTTGCGCCAAGGCGTCGCTGCGATGACGAAGTCATCGTGAGTTGTTCGCGAACTTGCTCCGGCTCAGATCCCGTAACGCAGCACGAGCAGCACCGACAAAGTCACCACCATGAGGATGACCAGAGGCAGGCCCGCGCGCACATAGTCGCGGAACTGATAGCCGCCCGCTGACATGATCAGTATGTTGGTCTGATAGGCGACCGGCGTGGCAAACGCCAGGTTGCAGCCGAACAGCACGGCCAGAACCATCGCTTCCGCCGGTATGCCCAGCTGCATCGCGATGCTGACGGCGATCGGCGTCGACACGGCTGCCGCTGCCGTGTTGGATGAGAAGTTGGTCATCAGCGCCGCGAAGGACATCACCGCGACCAGCGCAATTGGCGCAGGCAGCGGTCCCAGCAACATCGCTAGCCCGCCGCCCAGCCATGCGGCCGCGCCTGTTTCCAGCAGTGCTCGCCCCAGCGCGATGCTCGCAGCAACCAGCACGATCACTTCCCCGCTGAGCGCGCGGCCCACGCGATCGAACTTCACGCATCCCGTGGCGATCATCGCGATCGTCCCGGCAAGCGCGGCGATCGATATCGGAACGAGCTTCAGCCCCGCTGCCGTGATCACAGCCGCGACGATCAGCAGCGCCGCCGGCGCCAGCGCGGTGCGGGGAGCCTCTGCCGCGCCTTCAAGTATCATCGCGCCTTCCGCCACCTGAAGTTCGTTCAGCCGCACGCGGTCCCCGCGGATCAGCAGCACGTCCCCGATCTCCAGCGTCTCTTCCGCAAGATCGAGCTGCTCGTGGAACAGCGTCCGGTCTGGCCTGTACAGGCCGATCACGCTGGCCCCGTACCGGTCTCCGATCTGAGCCGATCGCACTGTGGCGCCGATCAGGCTGGAGCCAACGCCGACGACGACCTCGGCAACGACATCCTCGTCGCCCGACGCTCCTCCGGGGCCACGTGATGTCCCGGTGTGGATCAGCGGCGCCCTGGTGCGGTCGCTGGCCTGGCGAATGTCCTCAGCGGAGCCCTCGATCTGTACGATGTCGCCGGCGCGCAGGTGGATGGCCGGGTCGTGCGGCCGGAAATTGCGCGATCCACGGCTAACGCCGCCAGTCGCGATATCTGTCCCGATCCTGGTCTGCAGCTCTTCAAGGCTGAGATCGACAACCACTGAAGTTGCCTCGACGTAGAGCGATGCGAAGAAGCGGCGCGGTGAATCTATTGTCGTGGGCCGATGGCTCGGCAGCAGGCGCGGCATCACAAGCCACAGATAGGGCAGGGCGAACGCCACGCCCATCAAGGCAATCGGCGTGAAATCGAAGATGCCGATCTCCGGCAGGCCAAGGTCGCGCGCGATGCTGACCACCAGCAAGTTGGTGGACGTGCCGATTGTGGTGCTCATCCCGCCAAGCAGCACGGCTGCGTTCAGAGGCATCAATGTCTGTGATGCGGGCACGCCCGTCTTGCTGGCGAGGTTCAACAGGATTGGCATCGCCAGCACCATCACGGGCGTGTCGTTGATGAACATGCTGATGCCGCCGCACACAACCAGGGTGCAGAGCAGGCCGAGCCCCTTGCTGTAGGTCCATAGCCTTCCGAGAAGGGCGGTCGCTGGCTCCAGCGCACCCGTTGTGACAAGCCCCCGGCCAAGGATCATCAGGCTGCAGATGGCGATCAGGGCTTCATGGCCAAACCCTGCGAATGCGACGGTCAGCCCATAAGCTGGCGTCCGCCCTTCCAGTGGAAATGTGTAGAGCCCGATTGCCAGAAGGCTGATCAGGACAAGGCATACCACTTCCACCTTCACGCGCCCTTGGGCGAAAAGGACGAACATCGCCACTGTCAGTGCGATCGCTGCTGCTGCGTGTGGTGGTGGCACCGGTCTGGAGGACTCCTCCAACCGAACCTGCACCAGTTTCATGCGGCTAGGCCACCCATCAGCCAATCGCATTCGATAACGGACGCGTGCTCGCGCACGAATCCGCTATCGCCAGTCTGCTTGGCGTTGGGCGTGGAATCCTGTCGAAAGCCCTAGCTGTTGGCTAAGGCGCTCTGGACGGGTGGCAAGTCAGTGAACAGGTCGTTCGGGCCTGAGAAGGCGAGGGACGACATACCGACTGCGAGGGCGGCGAAGGCCGCAACAATGAAGCGTTTGGCGAGCATGGGAGAGCCCGTTCTCTTTTCTGTTCCTGGCCGGGGTGTTGTCCCCGGTCTTCTCATCACCGCTAGATGGATACGGATCGGGGCCCAAAGAAGGCACAATCGCAAAACTTTTTTAACCTGCAAAAGTTGAGCAATCGTAAGCGAGTAGTTAGCGAACGCCGGATTTACCGTCCCAGATCGTCCCTTTTCCGCGTTGAAATACGTTTTCAGGGTGTTCTCGCCG
>CALMWO010000355.1 GCA_937873805.1 uncultured Hyphomonadaceae bacterium | reverse complement strand
TGCAGCAAGTGCGGCCAGAACGAGGGCGGCGGTGGCGCATCCCCATTTCGCGGCAGGGCGCATGTTGGCGGTTCCTTCGAAATTGTCGGCCCATATCGAGTCGTGGGCCAGTTTGGGTTCGCTACTCTTCTTGCAAGTAACTCGCAAGTGCACAGAAGACGCACTTGCAAGGCATTCGCAACTGGCGTAGCCGAGAAAGCTGTGTTCCGAGCCTCGGAGCAGCGACCAAAGGGCCTTCCTCTATGTTTCTGACGCGCCGCGCTTCGCTGTTTGCTCTCGCGGGGGCTGGCGTTCTCTCTGTGACCTCCTGTGCGGGCCTCGCAGAAAGCCAGCAGCACGACCCCAAGGTCGGCGTGCTTGTCATGGCGCATGGCGGCGGCGCCGTCTGGAACAGCGAAGTGGAAACGATGCTCGCCCCGCTCGCGAAGGATTATCCGCTCGAACTCGCCTTCGGCATGGCGGAAGCCGCCAGCCTCCAGAGTGGTGTTGAGAAGCTTGAGGCGAGGGGCATCGATCGTATCGTCGTCGTGCGCCTCTTCATCAGCGGCGAAAGCTTCCTTGAGCGCACCGAACAGATTCTCGGCCTCATCCCCGGCGCAGAGCCGCAATCAGACGAACATGCCGGCCATGGCGATCACGCTGCTCACGGCGGCGGTGGCGGCGGTCACAACATGGCGCTCTGGCGCATCGATACGCGCTCCAGCTTCGCGATCAGCCAGCAGGGCCTGGCCGAAGCGCCAGAGATGGGCGCTGTGCTGGTCGAGCGTGTCCGTGCGCTCAGCAAGGACCCCGCGAAGGAAAGCGTGCTGATCATCGCACACGGCCCCGGTGACGACGCCGAAGACCAGCGCTGGCTGAAGACGATCGACCAGCGCGCCGAATCTGTCCGCCGCTTGGCGCCCTTCCGGCATGTGCAGGCTGAAACGCTGCGCGAAGACTGGCCGGAAAAGCGGGTCGTGTCGCAGGCGCGCATCCGCGCTTTTGTCGAAGCCAACGCCAAGGACGGCAATCGTGTTATCGTGATACCCTATCGCGTCGCAGGTTTCGGGCCGTATGCGGGCGTATTGAAAGATCTGGACTACGTCGCCGATTCCAAGGGTCTTCTTCCGAGCGCGGAGGTCGAGCACTGGGTTCGCCGGCAGGTGAAAGAGTTGGCCAGCGGTCCGTTCCGCGCGCCACAGCACGCGCACAGCGCGGCTTGATTGGATCGAGGGTCTGAAATGAACATGTCTTCCCCCCTGTCGTTCACGGCCGCCGCCCGCACCTTTGCGGTCGTCGGCGCCGCGTTCCTCGCTTTCGGTTGCACAACGGTTGCCGGCGAAGCTGGATCGTCCGCCACGATCGCTTCCATGCCCGCCGCCGAGAAGGCGAAGTTCGAGCAGGATCGCAAGGCGATCCTCGCCATGGCCGGCGACTACTACGTCACCTTCGATTTCCGCGAGACCGTCTCGCTCACTCCCGGCTACGAACTGAAAAAGCCGAAAGTCTCCGGCGCCGACGAGATCGTCCGCCTCGTGGAAGACCGTGGCGACTTCATCAGCCTCCAGCACA
>CALMWO010000354.1 GCA_937873805.1 uncultured Hyphomonadaceae bacterium | reverse complement strand
GAAGAGGGGAAAGCTGCCCCACAACGTCATCACGGAAAGCTACGAGCTCGAATACGGTGTCGACTCGATGGAGATGCATACCGACGCCATCGCGCCGGGCGATCGCGTGCTGCTGGTCGATGACCTGATCGCCACGGGCGGCACGGCGCTGGCCGCGATCAAGCTGTTGCGCAAGGCAGGCGCCAAGGTCGCGGGGGCTGCCTTCCTCGTCTGCCTCCCCGAACTGCAGGGCGACACCAAGCTGACCGCCCAGGGCATCGATGTCAGCTATCTGGTGTGGTTCGCCGGGCATTAACCAGCCTGTGGAAAAGCCCATTTTCGATGGGTTCGGGCGCGGCCATTGACCCGGTCGGCCCCAGACGCCACCTATGCGGGCTACGACCTCTTGGAGTTCCCATGACGATTCGGCTCGACGACGATGAAGACGGCGAAGATTCCTCGAAAAAGGAAGAATCCCCATCATCCTTGATGGAGAAGGCGCTTTTCGAAGCCCGCACGATCCTTCTGACCGGCGAGATCAATGACAAGGTCGCTCGTGCGACCTGCACGCAGCTGCTGGCCTACGCGGCTGTCAGCGATAAGCCGATCCTGCTCGTGCTGTCTTCGCCCGGCGGCCACGTCGAAAGCGGCGACATGATCCACGACATGATCAAGTTCGTCCGCGCTCCGGTGAAGATCCTCGGCACGGGCTGGTGCGCCTCCGCTGGCGCGCTGATCTATGCGGCGGGCGAGAAGGCCAACCGCTTCTGCCTGCCCAACACCCGCTTCCTGCTGCACGAACCCCGCGGCGGCGTGGGCGGACAGGCTTCGGACGTCGAGATCCAGGCGCGTGAGATCATCAAGATGCGCGAACGCCTGAACCAGATCTTCGCGGACGCGACCGGTCAATCGATCGAGCGCATCAAGAAGGACACGGATCGCGATCACTGGATGAGCGCGAAAGAGGCCGTGGAGTACGGCCTTGTGGGCAAGATTGTGACTTCCCACAAAGAAATCGCCTAGGCCGATCCAGATTTCATGATTTCGCATCAGCCCATCGCGCGCGCATAATCGCGCGCGATGGAGCTGTGGGACGGCATACGCCTCTGGGTTGGCAAGCTGGACTGGCGCAGGCATGCGCCGGTGGCTGGTTCTGTAGCCGCCCATGGCGTTGTGGCGCTGGCTATCACCACGATCCTCGCCGCAGCGGGCATGCCGCTGCCGCCAGCTGCGATGCCGCCAGAGACCGCGCCGCTTGAAGTCGCGCTGGTGGCGGAGTCGCTGCCAGTACCGAGCGAGCGCATCCCGACCGCTCCAAAGCCTGCGCCGTCATCGAAGCCAGCAGGCGATACCGCGCCGATCGCGCCGTCGCCTCGCAAGGATCAGCGGCAACAACCAGCTGCATCAACGCCCGATCCGGCTCCGGCCGATAGCGTTTATCTCGGTCCGTCGCCGTTTGCCCAACCGGCGCGGAAGGGTGGCGTCGAAGGGTTGGCGACCAACGATCCTTGTACAGCGCGGATCGGAACGAAGCCGAAGGACTGTGCGAAGAACTGGTCTGCTGCGGTCGGATCGATGGATACGGTGATGCCGAGATCCGAGAAAGATCTGCGTACCTACCACGCCGAGTTCATGACCAAGTGCGAGCTGCTGACGGGCTGCGGCCCTCACAGCGGGGTCGCGGTCGATGGCATTCTCAACAACGGAGCGCGCAGCTTTGGCCTGAAGTCACCCATGGCTTCGGGCGCAGGCGGCGTTCAGGGCATCAACGAACTGGTCGGGCGCCTGCCGCAGAAGCAAGACTATGTCGACCCCGGCTTCGGCGATTAGTCGAAGATATCGAACAGGTCGAAGCCACCCCGGCGCTTGCGGCGGCTGTCGCCACGATCGTCGTCGTCGCCGTCATAACGGTATCGCTTCTTCTCGTCGTCGTAGCGATGTTCCTTGCGCCACTTGTCAGGGTCGCGGCCGAACTGGTTCACTTCCTCATGAAAGCGCTTCTGGGCCTGGATCTGCTTTTCTGAATCCTCGCGCTCCTGGACGAGCAGCTTGTCCAGCTCACCGCGATCCAGCCAGACGCCCTTGCAGGTCGGGCACATGTCGATATCGACGCCTTCCCGCGTGATTTTCTGCATCTGGGAATTGTCGTTCGGGCACAGGAAAAGCGGCAAGAATTCCTCCTCGAGAACACACTGCAGCAGCAGGTAGGGTGCGCGGCGGGTTACACAAGTTTCGTTCGCGACAGACGGATGATAAGTGCGTTATCGGAGCTGCGACCGATTTGCCGCGGAATGGGGATTACACTTGCTGAAGCTGGTTTTGATCGACGCATGAATTACCGCCACGCCTTTCACGCCGGAAACTTCGCTGACGTCGTGAAGCACGTCGCGCTGGCGCTGTGCTTCGATCGCCTCAACGCGAAAGACACGCCGTATCGCTTCATCGACACGCATGCCGGCATCGGGCTCTATGATTTCGAGAGCAACGAGGCCGGACGCAGCCCGGAATGGAAGGGCGGCGTCGGGCGCATATGGGAGGCAGAGCCAGGCGCGCCGGATGCGGTGCGTGCGGCGCTTGCGCCGTGGCTGAGCGTTATCCAGCGTCTCAACTCAACGGGCCTGCAGCACTACCCCGGATCGCCTGTGCTCGCGGCCGAGATGATGCGCAAAGACGATGCGCTCCGCCTGTGCGAGTTGCACCCGGAAAGCGCAGAGCTGCTGCGTCAGGCCATGGGGCGCGACAAGCGCGTGAAGATAGAGGAGCGCGATGGGTTCGAGGCGCTGGCGGCCTATCTGCCGCCGCCTGAGCGTCGCGGGCTCGTGCTGATCGATCCGCCGTTTGAGGCGGGTACGTCGGAGCGGAAGCTGGATTTTGACTGGATGCTGAAGGCGGCGGTGAAGGCGGTGAAACGCTGGCCGCTGGGCACGTACGTGTTCTGGCGTCCGATCAAGGACGTGCAGGCGGTCGAAGCTTTTGACAGCGAACTTGCCAGCATGCTGATCGAGGAAGGCGGAATTCCGCCAGACAAGCTGCTGGTGGTTGATCTGTGGGTACGTGAGATCGGCCCTGGATCACTAAGCGGTGTGGGCGTCGTGATCGTCAACCCGCCTTTCGGCGTAGCGGATCATCTTCGCGCGGCGATGCCGTGGCTGTGTGAATTGATGGCGAAAGGCGACGGCGCCGGTTGGCGTGTCGAGATGCCTGCAGAAGCCTGAAGGTGCGGTCTTTGAGACGGCTCAGCCGAACAGCGAGCGCCACAAGGAAGGCTTGGGGGCCACGGTCCGCGCAGCGGCGCGCCACTGCGTGCGCGGGGGAGTTTCCTGCGTGAGGCGCATGGCGACCGTAACGGGCGAGAGCGCGTCAGCGGCGGCCCAGCCAGCATTACGCGCGGCATATTCCGACGGGTAAGCGCGGCGCGTCATCAGCACCTGACCAGCAGGGCCAAGCACGCTGTAGCACCAATCGGAGCCGCGGCCGGAAGTCTTAACTCTGAGCGTCGTGTTGGTCATTGGCGGACATCTGCAAGTGCGATGCCGCGCCCAAAGAAGGCCCATTTAATGCGCGATTTCGCCGGTGACCCGGATCAGGACGCGTAGTCGTAAGGTCCGCCCTTCTTCAACGCCGCCTGATAGGCGCGTCGCTCGTGTATGCGGTCAAGAAACGCCTTAACCATCGGCCTGGACTTTGCGCTCGCGCGGGCGGCGGCGGCCTCAAGCGGGAAGCTCATCATGATGTCTGCGGCCGAGAACTCGTTGCCGGCAAACCATTCCGCCTTGGAAAGCTCGCTGTCCCAGTAGTCGAGATGTGTGCGGATCTGGGGATCGGCGAGGCGCTCATTGGCCTTGCTGGCGATGCTCTTCACCAAGCCGCGCAGTAGACCGGGAGCGTTCTCCGGCAGGCGCGTGAAGATGAGTTTGAGCAGCAGGGGCGTCATCGCCGAACCCTCGGCATAGTGCAGCCAGTAGGTGTAGCGCAGCCGTTCGTCCGTGCCGGGCGGTGGGATAAGCCTGCCTTTGCCGTGACGTTCCAGAACGTATTCGATGATGGCGCCGGTCTCGGCGATGGTGCGGCCATCTTCCGTGATCACGGGCGATTTGCCGAGCGGGTGGACCGCCTTCAGCTCCTTCGGCGCCAGCATGGTTGTCTTGTCGCGCTCGTAGCGTTTGACCTCGTAGAGGACGCCCAACTCCTCAAGCAGCCAGAGCACCCGCTGCGA
>CALMWO010000353.1 GCA_937873805.1 uncultured Hyphomonadaceae bacterium | reverse complement strand
GCACGCGTCAACGCATCGGCATCCGAGCGGATCATGCGCAGACCTGCGAGCATGAAGACAGCATGGCCGTGCGCATCGCGCAGCACGACATCGGCGGTCGCGGCGTTGGCTGAGTGCGCGCGGATGACCGCATCGACGCACACTGCGCCACTAACACCGCCGGCGAACGAAGCGCGATCGATGCCGACCGGTAGGTAGAGCCCATCGGAAGAAACAAGCGCAGCCGTCACCAACTGGATTGCCGCGTCCATCACGCAGACGTCGGGCTGACCAGCGGACTCGATCCGTGCCGTAGCGAAGCCTTCGCCGCGCGTGATGCTGCGAAGCAGGCGGAATCCGGCGCCGAAATCAGCGCCGCGCGATTTGAACGCCGCATAGAAGGCCTCGGCGTCAACCGTTTCGTCACCGTCGCGGACAGCCGACGCAGAGATCGCTTGCGCTGATTCGCTTTGCGCCCGCGCGACGGCGTGCCAGGTCACGGTTGCGGCGTCGCGAGCTTCAAAGGTCAGATCGCGATCTGGGCCCAAACGGATGCGCCAGGCGGCACCTGGCTCTGGCGCTAGAAGTGGGGTCTCGAACGCGACATCGAGCAGGTCCACCGCTCCGCCTCCACCCGATTGCGCGGCGGCCATCATGGCCGACAGGATCGCCGCTCCAGGCAGCACCTGCCTATCGAACAACCGATGGGCCGACAGCCACGCTGCCGCCGCCTTCGGGCGCAGCGGAACAACCGCGCCCTCGGCCTGCGCTTCGCGCGAGCCTATGAAACCGACGGTCTCAACAGGCCGGGTCGCGATCCAGTGACGATGACGGGTCCAGGGATAGGCCGGCAACGAGACGACGGGCGCGTCCTCCTGCGCCATGTCCCAGTCGATCTCTGCGCCAGCCTCGTAAAGACCGTCCAGCGTAGCGCGCAGGGCGTCGACCTCGTCGCGACCCCGTCGCAACGTCGGCAGCACGGCCCGCGGCGTGCGGCCATCCAGCGTCTGCGCGATGGCGCCAGCAAGCACTGGATGGGGGCCGATCTCAATGAAGACATCGATATCGTCATCGGCCATGACGGAGATGGCGTCCGCGAAGCGAACCGGTGCGCGGATGGCCCGAGCGATATCCGCGCCCTTGAACGCGCCGGGCGCTCGGGCGCCGGTGAGCGTGGAATAGAACGCTATGGTGGGATCCTTCAGCGCCACAACGCCAAGCGCCTGCTGGAGCTGCTCCTGCAAAGAAGCCATGACACGGCTGTGAAAGGCATAATCGACCGGCATAAGTCGGCCGCGCGACGGGCCAGCCTCCGTCAGGGCGGCACGCACCAGAGACTCGTCGCCCGATAGAACCAGCGAACGCGGTGCGTTGTAGGCGGCGATATCTAGTTTATTGCCCGCCAGCGTTCGGACATCGCCCTCAGACATTTCGAAGGCGGCCATGCGACCATTCCCCGTCGCCTGCTGCATGATGCGACCGCGCAGCACGACGATGCGCGCGGCCTCGGCCAACGACAACGCGCCTGCGACATGCAGTGCTGCGATCTCGCCGATGCTGTGCCCAATCACCGCATCGGGAACGACGCCCCAGCTTTTCAGGAGCGCTGCCAGCGACACCTGCAGAGCGAAAAGCGCGGGTTGCGCGAATTCTGTTTGACCAAGGCGCGTCGCCCCCTCATCTCGCCTCAGCTCGGCCAGTACCGACCAGCCGGCCGTGGAGACGAGAGCGGCGTCGCAAGCGTCGAGCGCTTCGCGGAAGGCGGGCTCATGCGCGTAGAGCTCAAGGCCCATTGCGGCTCGTTGCGGGCCCTGACCGCAGAAGACGAGACCAACGCGGGGCGCACCGCTATGCGATGCGAAGCCGCCCTGCTCCAGCCGTGCGACCAGGGCAGAACGCAGCCCCTCGGTCGTACGCGACGAGACGGCGACGCGCGTTGAATGGTGCGTCCGGCGACGGACGGCAGTCGCGCAAAGATGGCTGATCGGCTCGGAGGAGGTCGTCAGAAGCTCCAACCAGGTTCGACTGAGATTGCGCAAACCTTCGCCGGTCTTTGCGGAAAGCGTCAGATGCAGCGGCGCCTTCGATACAGCCTCCGGCGCAGCGATGACTGGAGCGGCTTCGAGCACGGCATGGGCGTTCGTGCCGCCAACGCCGAAAGAGCTGACCGCGGCGCAGGGCGGCGCGCCAGTGTCCGGAAGCGCTGTCGCTACGACCGATACGGCTAACCGGCCGCGCAGGCCGAGATTCGGGTTGGGCTTGGAAAATCCCGGCTGTGGCGGCGCCATGCGATGACGCAGCACTAACGCGGCCTTGATGAAGCCCATCACGCCGGCCGCCGCTTCCAGGTGGCCGAGATTGGCCTTGGCCGACCCGAGCAGGCAGGCTGGGCCGCCGCTATCCGCGAAGACTGAGGCGATCGCCTCCACCTCAATCGGATCGCCCAGAGCGGTGCCGGTGCCGTGCGTCTCGACGAAGACGACGCGCTCGGGCTTCAGCGCGGCATTCGACAGAGCTTCCCGCAGGAGCGCAGCCTGCGCCGGGCCATTGGGCGCCGTTAGAATCGTGGAGCGGCCATCCTGATTCACCGCCGTGCCGCGCACCACGGCGTAGATCCGATCACCCGCCGCCAGTGCATCGCTGAGCCGCTTGAGCACAACAATACCGCAACCCTCGCCGCGGCCAAAGCCGTCGGCGGAGATGTCAAACGTCTTGCTGCGCCCGTCCGGCGCCATAAATCCGACCTTGGAGAGCGCGACCATAATCTCCGGCGTCAGCATTAGCGAAACGCCGCCGGCAAGCGCCCAATCAATGTCACCCATGCGCAACGCCTGGCATGCGAGATGAATGGCGGTGAGCGAGGCCGAGCATGCCGTATCGATGGTAATGCTGGGGCCGCGCAGATCAAAGAAGTGCGAGATGCGGTTAGCAACGACGCTGTGCAGCGTGCCGGTCAGCGTACGCAAGTCAACGGCCTCGATGTCGCGATAGACCTCCCGCGCATAATCGTTGTGGTAGGAAGCCATATAGACACCCGCGCGGACGCCTTTGATGTGGTCCTGGATCAAGCCAGCATCGTCGATTGCTTCCACGGCGCATTCGAGCGACAGGCGTTGCTGCGGATCCATGAAGTCGGCTTCACGGTCGAAAATGCCGAAATAGTCGGCGTCGAAACGATCAACATTGTCCAAGAAGCCGCCGCGACGTACAACACTCTTGCCAAGCGCAGAGGCGTCTGGATCGAACCAAGCGTCAGCATCCCAGCGATCAGCCGGCACGTCGCGGGTGGCGTCGACACCATTCTTCAAAAGGGTCCAGAACGCATCCGGCGTGTCGACGCCTCCAGGGGCGCGGCAACCGATGCCTACGATGGCGACCGGATCCGCATTGAGGATGGCACGCGCATCCTGTCGGGCCTCGCGCGCGAGCAGCGCGAGTTTGATAGCCGATAGATCCGAAAGCGCCGCGGTCATGCGCGGCTGCCTTTGCGCGGGCCACGCAGCTGCGCCAGCGCCTCCTCGTCGCTAAGCGCCGAGACGGAGGTGAGCACACGGACGGCCGCCTGCGGTTCGCCGGTCTTCGACTCGGGGGAACCAGCCTCATCGGTAAGATGCGTCGAAAGGCTTTGGAGCGTGGGATAGTTGAACGCCAGCGTCGCTGGCAGCGGGCGATTGAGCGCGTTCTCAAGTCGGTTGCGAAACTCCATCGCAAGTACCGAGGTGAGACCAAGCGAGCCAAACTCCACGTTGTCGGCGATCCGGACCGGCGGAAGCTTCAACGTGACGGACAGTGCCTTGCGCGCAATATCCGCGATGGCTGCCTGATCGAGAGTCCTCACCTCGCCGACGCCTCCGGTGCCCGCTAAATCGGCGAGCAGAGAGAGGCGGCGCGTGCGCATATACTGCGCCCAGTCTCCCGATGCGAGAACGAGATGCGCAGCCGCGCGGCCCGCCGCCCAAGGGAAGAGCGCTTCGCCATCTTCCGGCGTCAAAGGCGCAAGTCCACGCCGCGCCATATCGTCTGCGTTCATCGCGCCCGCGCCCGCGGCGACGAGGCCAGCCCCGGCCCATACGCCCCAACCTAGGCTGATCGCGTGCTGGTCGCGGCGGCGGCGATTGTGCGCCAACGCATCAAGGCCGGCGTTAGCGGCAGCATAGTTTGCCTGTCCCGCCTGAGGTAGCAAAGCGCCGAGCGAGGAGAACATCACCAGCCAGTCGAGATCGGGCAGATTGGCATCGATATGCCGGGCGCCGTCGAGCTTGCCGGCGGCAGCGGCGGCGAAAGACTCAGCAGTGAGATTGCGGGCGAGCCGGTTGTCGAACGCGCCAGCAAGGTGCGCAACGCCGCGGATAGGTGGGTGCGCGTCGGACACTTCCCGATCCAGAAGAGCACGCAGTGCAGCGTCATTCGATACATCCAGGCGCTCCCATCGGACGTTTGCGCCCCGCGCCTCGAACTCTCGCACGAGCGCGATCTGGCGGCCAGCGGCGGAGTCCGCATCGACATCACGCCAGGCGCTGCGAGGCGGTGGCGCATTGCGGCTTATCAGAATCAAATGGCGTGCACCGGCCTTGACCAGCGCGCGGCCGATGCGCCGGCCCAACGCGCCGAAACCACCGGTCACAAGATAGGAGGCGTCTGTCCGCAGGCGCAACGCGAAGCCGGGCGTATCGGCAGCTTCAACCAGGCGTGGCGCGAAAGCGGCGCCATTGCGGATCGCCAGCTCGTTGTCCTCGAAGGCGCCGGCAAGCACGGCGGCGGCGACTTCGTAATCCGCAGCGGTAGGAGCGGCGGAGAAATCGATCAGGCCGCCCCAAATGTCAGCGTGCTCTTCACCCACGACGCGGGCCGCGCCCCAGGCGGCCGCATGATCGACATCAACCGTCTCGGCTTCGTTCGGCGATTGAGCGCCCTGCGTCGCCAGCCACAACCGGATAGGCGCTGCTTGCGGCAAAGCGCGCGCAAAGGCGATGGGAAAGTAGCCAGCGGCGGCCCCGAACGGCGCAAACGCAATGACACCTGGAGGCTCACCCTGCCCTTGCAGACGCGCCGCAAGATCGTCCAGCGCGCAGACCTCAGCGTGCAGTGAGCGCTTGCGAAGGGCGGACGCAAGCTGCTCGTCCTCACCGACAACGAGCCAACGCGAAGGCTGCACGCCGCCGCTGGAGGCTAGCGGCGCAGCACGCCAGACAACGGTATGCGCCAAGGCCTTGAGGCGTGGTTCGATGTCGACCTGCTGGCCAGCCGCGGTCGGCGCGGCGATCTCAGCGATATCGATCCAATGGCGCTCGCGGTGCCAAGGGTAGAGCGGAAACGCCTCGACATGTGGCGCGCCGGCGCGCTCGCCCGGCCAGGCGACCGCGCCGCCCGAACACCAAATCTGACCAAGCGCCAGCGCGATGGACACATCGGCTGACACATCACGCCGGCCGACACAGATGACAGAGGCATCAACGCCACGCGCGCGGGTGACCTGCGTGATCGCCGGTGTCAGCGTCGGATGTGGCCCAAGCTCGACGAGGATACGAATGCCGCGATCCAGCAATGTCCCCACCGCAGCGCTGAACTGCACGGGCTGGCGCAGGTTAAGCGCCCAATAAGCGCCATCCAACCTCACGCCCGGCATAAGGAATCCCGTTACGGATGAAACGAACGGCGTTGTCCCGTCGGATGCGTGGAGACCGGCAAGCTCCACTCCGAGCACGCGCGCCGGCTCATCCATGTGACTGGAGTGAGAGGCGACATCGACATTGACGGCGCGACTGAACACGCCCTCGCGCGTGAATGTCTCGATCCATTTTTCGATCAACGCCGCATCTCCGGAGATGACGCAGGCACGGGGGCTGTTGATGGCGGCGACACCGACGTTCGGCGTATCGGACACTAGCCGGGCCTCGACAGTCGCCGCGTCAAGGTCGACCAGCGCCATCGCGCCACGGCCGCGCTCTGCTCGCATCAGCGTGCTGCGTCGCGCGAGCACGTCGAGCGCATCCTCAAGCGAGAGTACCCCCGCAAGGCGGGCCGCAGCGGCTTCCCCCATGCTGTGTCCCGCCACTGCATCTGCACGAACGCCAAAAGCTTCGAGCTGCGCGGCATAGGCGATGGACATGGCTCCAAGCGCCGGCTGGACCACGTCGATATCGCCGAGGCCAGCCCCCGTGCGCCACGAGACTGCGGCAGCCCCACCTGCGAGTGAGATTTCACATGCATCTAGTGACGCGGAGAAGGCGGGTGCGCGGGGCGCCGCCAACGCCATGCCAGCCCATTGTCCGCCCTGCCCTGGGCAAATGAAGGCGACGGGACGCGTTGCACGCGGATCGACCTCGCCCTCGGCCGGCGCCGGACCACCAGCCGCATAGGCCTCAAGCGCCGCGAGAAGCGCCGCGCGATCAACCGCAGGGAAGGCGGCGCGATGCGACAGGTGGGCGCGGCGATGCTGCGCATGCAGGCAGAGCGCTGCCAAATCCAACGCATCATCAGCCACTAGCAGCTGGCGAACCTCGAAAGCCAGCGCTCGCAACGCCGCCTCGCTGCGCGCGGACAGGGGCAGCACAGGCGCCGCCGACTGGATGGGCGACGGAGCCCTCTCTGGAGGCGCCTCGACAATAATATGCGCATTGGCTCCAGCGATTCCGTAGGAGTTGACGCCAGCAATCCGTGTCGCCTTCGCGTTCCAGCGCGTACCTTCACGCGCAATCTCCACCGGCGTTGACCAATCGATATCCGGATTCAGCGTGGTGCAATTGAGGCTGGGCGGAATTTGGCCGGTGTTAACGACGAGCACCGCCTTCATCAAGCCGGCAGCGCCGGCGGCGCCTTCTGTGTGACCGATATTGGTTTTCACAGAGCCAATGGGTAGCTTTGCCTCGATCCCGTTCGGACGCAGCGCGGCGGCGATGGCGGCGACCTCAACCTTGTCGCCCGCGCGCGTGCCGGTGCCATGCGCTTCGATATAACCGATCTCCGCACCAGCGACGCTCGCGTCGGCGCAAGCGACGCGCAGCAACGCCTCCTGCCCCGCTCGGCTGGGTCTGCCGATCGATCCGCTACCGCGACCGTCATTATTGATCGCCGATCCACGGATGATGGCGTGGATGCGATCGCCATCGCGCAGGGCCGATTCCAGTCGCTTGAGTGCAAATAGGCCGACGCCTTCGCTGCGGACATAGCCATCCGCCGCGGCGTCCCCGAATTTGCAGCGGCCGTCCGGTGCCATCATGCCGCTTTGCGAGTAAGCGATGTGGATGTGGGGCGATAGGATAACGTTGACGCCGCCCGCGAGCGCCAGGTCCGTCTCGCCCGAGCGAAGCCCCTGGACGGCAAGATGTACGGCCGTGAGGGAAGACGAGCAGGCCGTGTCCATCGTCACGCTCGGCCCCATCAATCCGAGCGCATAGGCGATGCGGCCCGAGCTGGCGTAACGACCGCTGCCGAGCGTCATCGGGAAGTCGACATTGGCGGGATCTTGGAACAAGCGCCATTCGAAATCTGATAACCACTGGCCGACATAAACGCCCGTGCGGCCGCCTTCGAGCCGGATCGGATCGAGGCCCGCGTCCTCCAGCGCTTCCCATGCCGTTTCCAGCAGCAGGCGATGCTGAGGATCCATACGCTCGGCCTCGCGCGGCGAGATGCCGAAAAAGGCCGCATCGAACTGATCGAGCCCCACCAGGAAACCACCGCGCCGCGCGATCGTCTTTCCTGCCGTCTTAGGCTGCGGGGAGTAGTAACGCTCCAGGTCGATCCGCTCTGGCGGGAGGTCGCCAATGGCGTCGACACCATCGAGCAACATTTGCCAAAACTGGCGAGGCGTGGTCACGCCGCCCGGGAAGCGGCACGCCATCCCGACAATGGCAATGTCTCTCCCCGGCGTGCGGGTCATTGCGCCGGCTCCGAGCCCAGGCGATGGCGCGCGAAAGCGGCGAGCGTTGCTGAGACATCGGCCAGCAAGGCGTCGCGCGCATCGTTTATATAGAAATGACCGCCGGGAAAAACTCGGATGCGGCACGGACCTGTGGTGGCTCCGCGCCAAGCCTCGAGATCCTCGCGCGAGACAGCCGGGTCGTCCGCGCCGCCGAACACAGAAATGGGACAAGTTAGCTCGCCCTTCACCTCACCGAAGGTCTCCAGCGCCTCGATGTCGGCCCGCATGCCAGGCAATAGCAACTCCAGCACATCCGGAAGCTGCATAATCTCGTGAGGCACGCCGGCATAGCGGCGGTTCAGCTCGGTGATGAAAGAGGCATCGTCCAGCTTATGCAGCAACGAAGACGGGCGGCGCATGGGCTTGGCGGAGACAAAGAGGTGAACCGGGACCCTGCCCCGTGCGGATAGCACGCGCGCTGCCTCGGCCGCCACCAGACCGCCCATCGAATGGCCAAACAGCGCGATCGGCCGGTCGAGCATCGGGGCCATGACCGACAGGGCCTCGGCGACCAGATCTTCAACACGCCGCAAGGGCGGTTCACGGAGACGATTGGCGCGAGCGGGGGGCTGGTAGGCGACGACCTCGACCGACTCAGGCAGCGCCTGCGGCCACAACCGAAAAATGCCCGCGCCGCCGCCGGCGTAAGGAAAGCATAGCAGACGCAAAGCCGGATTCCCGCGTGGCGCGGGAACGTAAACGCCGTTCGATGACAATAGCGCCGTCCCTTCCACCGGAGTCCCCCCCACCGTCTGCGTCGGTTGCTACGAGACCGCGCCAGCAAGGCTGAATTTCAAGTTTTAAGTACATAGCCGTGAATTAAATATCGACGGCCGAGACGCCTGACGCTTGTGCAGTATTGAGTCAGATGAATCAATACGAATCAATCCTGCCGCATGCAGAACTCATGCCAAGTGTCGCCTTTCCATCGCGCGTGCGCAGCATGCCCTTGTGCGCTGACCTTAACGGCTCCGGCACAACCGGCAACCTAGGTTAGGAGAGATCTATTTTTGGGGCGGTGCGCCATCCAGAGAAGGCTTGGCTGTACGCAGCCTGATAGCACATTGTTGGCAAACACCCGTACTATCATCCACCAATCTTGTTATAGGCTAGCCCGATATGTCGGACGACGCGCAGATGTTTAGACAGACAACGTGGACGTCCACTTCAACAACGGAAATTGATCCCGCTACGCTTGATTGGGACGACATACATCTTTGTCTTTTGCCGCTGACTCAACCCCCATCCGTTCTGGACGATCTCGCAACGACGCTGACGGTCGACGAGCACGAAAGAGCGTCGCGTTTTCGCTTCGACAGGGATCGGCATCGATTCATCGTTGCTCGTGGGTTATTGCGAAGGCTGCTAAGCCGATACGCTGGAGCGTCACCAGACGCGCTGCGCTTCGCTTACGGCACCTTTGGCAAGCCGTATCTTGAAACCGGTGCAAACCAAGAGAAGGTGGCTTTTAGCTTATCTCATTCTGGAGATTGGGCGCTGGTCGGACTGACGCGCGGCCGCGAGATCGGCGTCGATCTGGAACAGGTTCGACCAATGGCTGACTATCTGGATCTCTCGGAATCAAATTTCGCACCGGCAGAAACCGAGGCGCTTCTCCGCCTGCCCGAGGACCAGCACATCGACGGTTTCTTTGCTTGCTGGACGCGCAAGGAGGCATACATCAAGGCCCTCGGATTGGGTCTCTCGCTGGATCTAGCGACATTCGTGGTGTCGGTCGAGCCACGCGAAAGCGTGGAAATCATTCCCGCCACGCCGCGAGCTGACGCGCACCATGTGTGGGGCATGCGGCCGCTCCGAGACTTCTGGGCAGCCGTCGCCATCGCGGCTCCAAATGCACCAGCGGTGTTTCCCAAAATAAGCCGAGTTTCGCATTCTACTCTTGCGACGTAGAGACGCCCGCGGGATACACGACAAGCGATTCCAAAGATCGCCGACGCGATATACGTGCCCTCCAAAGCATAGGACCTAAATGGCGAATATTCGCCGCGCCCTCGTCTTCGCTTCGGCAGGACGGTATGCAGCCAGGGCCGTCAATCTCGTTATGACGTTCGTACTCGCACGCATGATGGGTCCGAGTGAATTTGGGGTCTCCGTACTCGGCGCATCCGCTTTTCTCATCCTTGAGGCGATCCGGGAACTCGCTTCGGTCAACTATCTGGTGCAGCAACAAGAATTGACCCGCGACAAGATCAACAGCGCATTTACCGTCAGCTTGGCGATTACCGCCGTCCTGACGATCATGGCGCTGCTGTTAGCGCAACCCATAGCAGCGTTTTACGGCGAACCACGGCTAGCCACCTACATCTACGTCACGGCTTTTGGTTTCGCGCTTGGACCATTGATGCAGCCGATCTACGCGCTGTGGAGCCGCGCACTGGCTTTCCGGACCATTGCCTTCATGGACGTCTTGTCCGCCGCTATCAATGCGATCGGCTCGATCGCGCTGGTGTCGCTCGGCTTTAGCTATATGGGGCTAGCTTGGGCTTCAACACTATCGGCAGGAATTGGCGTGGCTCTGGCGTGTTGGCTGACCCGTCATCAGCTCGCAATATTTCGCCTGTCGCTTAAAGAATGGCGTAGCGTCTTTTCCTTTGGTCTGTACAGCAGCGCAACAGCGATCATCTATAAAGTATCTGATGCTTTTGCATTCATGGTGTTCGGCAGAATACTGAATACGCAGGCTGTGGGATTGCTGCAGCGTGCCGTCACCTTATCAAGCTTCCCGGACAGCGTAATCCTCGCAGGCGTCAGCGCCGTCGCGCTTCCCGCTTTTTCACACAAGGCCCGCAGTGGCGAGGATCTGAAACAGGCCTATCTCACCGCATTGTCGCACGTAAGTGCGCTGCAGTGGCCGGCACTGGTATTCATCGGCACGATGGCCACGCCGCTTACCCTCCTCGTGCTCGGGCCGCGCTGGATCGAGGTTGCTCCTCTGGTGCAGATTCTGGCGTTCGCTTCGATGTTTAATTTCGCCCTGACGCTCAATTTTCCGATTCTTGTCGCTGCGGGCGCCATTCGGCACACACTGCCGATCGCCATAGTCCAAGTTGTGTTAGCGCAGCCGATTTACGTTTTGGCTGCAACACAGGGGCTGCAGACCATCGCCTTGAGCGCGTTTGCAACCGTGCCTTTGGGGCTGATTTTATGGACAAGCTTAGTGCGAGCCCACGTGCCTTTCAGGCTAGATGAGTTCTTCGCCACTCTTGGCAAGAGCGCCGTCATTCTGCTGTGTAGCGCGGCTGGACCAATTGCGGTTCTGATTTATCGGCAGGGAGCCCCTTCGATTTCAGACGCGGCGGCGGCGGCGGGATTGTGGGCCACAGGGTGGCTGCTCGCGGTACGCCTGACGCGCCACCCGTTGCTCTGTGAGATAAACAAGGCGCGGACGGCCATTCTGCGCCAGCTTCGTAAAAAGACGGGAGCTAGGCCACCC
>CALMWO010000352.1 GCA_937873805.1 uncultured Hyphomonadaceae bacterium | reverse complement strand
CGCCGCGAAAGACGTGGTTTCGGTCGACGACATTGCGATGATCGCGACATCGTATCCCGAGTTCTTCGACCATATGGCCACGCTTGGCGCCGACGTGGTCCGGGGCGACGCATGATCATCGCGATCGACGGCACGACGTCTTCGGGAAAGGGCACGCTCGCGAAGCGGCTGGCGGCGCATTACAAGCTCCCGCATCTCGATACGGGGTTGCTGTATCGGGCGGTTGCGGCGTCTGCGATCAACAAGGGGATCGACTTCCAGGACGAGCGCGAATGCGCCCTGCTGGCAGCACACGTTGAACTCTCGGAATTCGATGAACGCGAGCTGCGCGGGGCAGGCGTTGGCGCTGCGGCCTCGGTGGTGGCGTCGCTTGGCGCTGTGCGTCGGGCGCTGTTCGAACTGCAGCGGAAGTTTGCGTATCAGGATGGCGGCGCGGTTCTCGACGGCCGCGATATCGGCACGGTGATTGCGCCAGACGCTGACGTGAAGCTCTGGGTCGATGCCTCGGTTGAAGAGCGCGCGCGGCGCAGGTTCGCCGAGCTTTCCGGCATGGGCGAAGCTGTGACGGAGCACGGTGTGCTGGAACAGCTGAAGGAGCGCGATGCCCGCGACGCGGCGCGCAAGGATGCGCCGATGAAGCCGGCGGACGATGCGATCTGGATGGACACGACGCGAACCAATCCCGACCAGACGCTCGAGAAGGCGATCGAGATTGTCGAGGAGCGCCGTGGCGCGCCGAAGCCCGCCGCCAAAAAGATGGCGAAGAAGGCTGTCGAGAAGAAACCAAAGCCGTAGGGATCGACCTACTGCGTCGCCGCCTTCTGAACATCGCGCACGAGCTGGCCGACCATGCCTTCGAGCGTCGTGTTGGTAAGATTCACAATGGTGAGCTTGCGCGTGGGGTCGACGTGCCACGAATGGCCCCAGACGCCTCCCCATTGCCATGAGCCCGGGGAAAGTGACGAGCCGGAAGCGGCAGGGTTCATGAGGATAGAGCCGCCAAAGCCGAAGGCCGTGTTGCCGGTGGGATCGAACAGGATACGCAGCGGCCCGATCTGGTTCGACATCATTGCCATCGTCGTCTCGGCCGAGAGGATCGGGTCTCCGCCCGCGCGGATCGCATCAAGAAAGCGAACAATATCCAGCGCCTTGCCGTTCATGCAGCCGCCGCCGCCCTGGAAAGCGTTGCGATTGAACGCGCGCGACGTGCCGAGATTGATCGGCGCGCAGCCGGGCACGAAGGGTTGTTTGAAATTATCGCCGATGCGCACAGGCTCCGGTACGGCATTGGAATAGGGCTGAACGAGGCGCGCGGCGTCGGCGACGTGGAAGGATGTGTCAGTCATGCCCAACGGGCCGGTGACGTATTTCTGCACGGCGCCTTCAACATCCGTACCTTCGATTTTCGCAAGTATGGCACCCAGCACATCGATGGCGACCGAGTACAGCCACATGGCGCCAGGCGGGAAGGTGAGGCCAGCCCGAACCATGCGGCTGAGATTCTCTTCCATGGTTATATCGCCGTCGATGCCGGCGGAAACCTTGATCGTGTTGTAGGGGCCGCTCTCAGGCTGGAGAAAGTCGTATGAAAGACCCGCCGTGTGCGTGAGCAGGTGGCGGATGGTGATGGCGGGCGTCGCGCCATCCGGGGTCTTCGGCGTGAAGTCCGGTAGGATGTCAGTGACGGGCGTGTCGAGCGCGAGCTTGCCGAGTTCGATCATGCGCATGGCGGCTGCGGTGACGATCGGCTTGGTGATCGAGGCAAGACGGAAGATGTCGTCCGCCCTCATGGCGCGGCCAGCTTCGCGGTCCGACTGGCCGTAGGCCCTGATGTGCGCGAGTTCGCCGCCCTGCATGACCGCGATAACGGCCCCGACGATGCGTTTTTCGTCGAGGGCGGATTGAACGGCGGCGTCGATGCGTTGCGCGATGTTTGTCATGGGCGCCAGCTTAGACGCTAGAACTGCCGTGTCAGCCCCAGTCGTTTGGCGATCGTATTATCGAGCATGCGTTTCGGCAGGTTGTTGCCGAGCCAGTTGGTGAGTGGTTCGGGGGTGACGATATAGCGGGTCTTGGGCGAGGCCGTGGTGAGCGCGGTGTGGACGACCTCGCCGATGCGTTCGGGCGGCAGACCCTTCTGGCCGAGGCCGACCATGTATTTCTTCACCAGGTCGAGGGACGCCTTGTAAGGCGTGTTGACATAGCGGGAGACGTCCAGAGCGTCGGCCTTGTCCCAGATCGGTGTCGCGATGGCGCCGGGCGCGATGATGATCACGTCGACGCCATAGATCAGCAGTTCGCGGCGCAGAGATTCCGACAGGCCTTCGAGTGCGAACTTTGATGCGCTGTACGGGCCGAGGAAGGGCGAGGCGACCTTGCCACCGACTGAACTCATCATGCAGATGCGGCCACGGTCCTTCGATTTTGCATCAGGCGTGGCGCCGAGCAGGGGAGCGAAAGCTTGCGTGACGACGAGCTGGCCGGTCACGTTGACCTCCATCTGCTGGCGGAAAGCCGCGATGTCGAGGTGAAGCAGCGGGCCGGGATTGGCGATGCCGGCATTGTTGACGAGGCCGAAGAGAGACTCGCCATTGAGCTTGGCGGCCACAATCTTCGCACCGGCTGCGACCGCTGCTTCATCGGTGACGTCGAAGATCAGGGGCGTGAACGCGGCCCCGAACTCCTTCTGAAGGCGCTCGGCGTCGGTCTGTTTGCGGACGCTGCCGAAGACGTGGAAGCCCTTGCCGATCAGGAATCTGACGCAGCCCCAGCCGATGCCGGTGGATGCGCCGGTGACGACGATGGATTTCATGAGAAGCTCCTTCTTGACGTCCGTTGTACGTCAACCGCGCATGGCTGAACATGTGGCCGCCAATTCTCCCATCTGATATGTCGCGTGAGATGCAGCGCCTTGCGAACAAGCTGGCGCCTGCCGTCAGGGGGAATACATGGGTCTCGACCTTGAGCCGATGGGCCGCGCCGTTGCAGGCCAGGAGGCCGAATGGGAGAGGCTGATGGAGATCCTCTACAAGGGCGGCGATGCGCCGCCGGATCACGCTGCGCGTCTTCTGGGTGTATCCGTTCCACCCTACGCCGATATCAGTGCGCCACGTGTCGGTTTCGATGCCGCGGCCGACGCTTGGATGATCGCTCGCGCGAGGCGGGCTGGTGAAACCAAGCCCGATGCCGAGATCATCGCGGCAACCAAGGGCTATTACGTGGTCGAATTGCTGTTGGGAAAAAGCGACGGCGTGCCGGCCTATTCGAATTCAGGTCTCTACGATGTGGGCGCAACATCATTCCGCGGGGAGTTTCTCAAGGACTGCACCGCGTTTCTGGACACGTCGACAATCACGCTTGCGTGGCGAAATTTCACCCGTCCGTCCGAAGCGGTTGCCTATGGTCAGCGTTTGATCGCCGCTCTGAATCGCCCGGTCGGTCCCCTCTCTGGCGGAGCGGCCGGCGGCCTCAGCGTCCAGGAGCAGCGTCAGGTGATCGATATCGCCGGGCGCTGGTATGTTTTCTGGGGCAGGCGGGGAAACCCGATCTGGGCCAATTTCTAGGCCATATGCCTGCGCCGCTGCCTTCCCCAAAGCTTGACTTTACGGGGGCTGGGGGCCTAGAGACCCGCTCCCGCCATGTGGACAGCTCTCGCTGGCCTGCCGTGCAAACGGCCTGAGCCCGCGAAATCCCCAGCAGTCCGGCGAAATTCAGCATGTACGCCGCATCCTGCGGCGAGTCCGCCGGATGAGCCGGTTGGCCTGTAACGACGAACCCTTTTGGAGCCTTGATGCCTGCCGCAGCTACGATGAACCCCACCACCGACGATTTTGCCGCTCTTTTCGAAGAGAGCTTCTCTGGCTCCAACATGATCGAAGGCCGCGTAGTCGCCGCCACGGTCACCTCGGTTGGAAGCGATTTCGTCACCGTCGACGTTGGCCTGAAGACCGAAGGCCGCATCCCCACCAAAGAATTCAGTCAGGACGACGTGCAGCCGACTGTCGGCGCTGTCGTTGAAGTCTACCTGGAGCGCATCGAGAACGCGCTCGGAGACGCAGTGCTCTCGCGCGACAAAGCCAAGCGCGAAGAAGCCTGGACGCGCCTCGAGCGCCTCCACGAGAAAAAGGAAACCGTCAAAGGTTCGATCGTCGGCCGTGTCAAAGGCGGCTTCACCGTTGATCTCGGCGGCGTCAACGCCTTCCTTCCCGGCAGCCAGGTCGACATCCGTCCGATCCGCGACGTCGGCCCGCTCATGGGTCAGGCCCAGCCGTTCGCCATCCTCAAGATGGACCGTCCGCGCGGTAACATCGTTGTCTCGCGTCGCGCCGTGCTCGAAGAGTCGCGTGCGGAACAGCGCGCCGAGATCGTGGGCAACATGGCCGAGGGCGAGAAGCGCCGCGGCGTCGTCAAGAACATCACGGACTACGGCGCGTTCGTGGACCTGGGCGGCATCGATGGCCTGCTGCACGTCACCGACATGAGCTGGAAGCGCGTTTCGCACCCGTCGCAGGTTGTGGAAGTCGGTCAGGAAGTCGAAGTCCAGATCATCAAGATCAACCCGGAAACCCAGCGTATCTCGCTCGGCATGAAACAGCTGGCCACGGATCCGTGGGACGGCGTTGCCGCGAAATACCCGGTGGGCGCCAAGCTCACGGGCCGCGTGACCAACATCACCGACTACGGCGCGTTCGTTGAACTGGAAGATGGCGTCGAAGGCCTGATCCACGTCTCCGAAATGAGCTGGACCAAGAAGAACGTTCACCCCGGCAAGATCATCTCGTCTTCGCAGGAAGTCGACGTCATGGTTCTGGATGTCGACGCCGAGAAGCGCCGCATCTCGCTGGGCCTCAAGCAGGTCATGAACAACCCGTGGGAAGCCTTCCAGGCTGAGCACCCGATTGGCACGAACATCGAAGGCGAAGTTCGCGGCATCACCGAGTTCGGCCTGTTTGTTGGCCTGGGCCCGGATCTCGACGGCATGGTCCATATCAACGACATCGACTGGAACGTGCCCGGCGAAGAAGCCATCAAGAAGTACACCAAGGGCGACGCCGTCTCGGCGCGCGTTCTGGACATCGACGTGGAAAAAGAGCGTATCTCGCTCGGCATCAAGCAGCTGTCGACGGATCCGACCGAGTCGATCGACCTTCGCAAGAACTCGATCGTCACCACGACGGTTGTTGAAGTCACCACCGGCGGCATCGAAGTCTCGATCGCTGACGGCGCGATGAAGGCCTTCATCCGCAAGGCCGACCTCTCGCGCGATCGCGCTGAGCAACGCCCGGAGCGTTATGCTGTCGGCGAGAAAGTCGATGCGCTGGTCACGGCATTCGACAAGGCCGGCCGCAAGGTCTCGCTGTCGATCAAGGCGATGGAAATCCGCGACGAGAAGGAAGCGGTTGAGCAGTATGGCTCGGCTGACTCCGGCGCTTCGCTGGGCGACATCCTCGGCGCCGCCCTCGCGAAGGGCAAGAAGGACGAGTAATCGTCCCTCTGCGATAGACTTTGTGAAGCGCCCTTCCGGTTCTCCGGGAGGGCGTTTTGCTTTTGGGCTAGGGGAATCCCATGGTTCGAGCGGCGTCTGGATCAATCCGGTACAGGAACGATGCGTCTCGCCGCAGGATGTTTGCGAAAAACTCTTGTCTTTGGTTCGGGTTAGCGCGAATTTCCCCCCATGCTACGTTCAGAACTCATCGCCCGACTGGCCGAAGAGAACCCCACGCTCAAAGCGCGTGAGGTCGAGAGGATCGTCGACGTCATCTTCGACGAGATTGCTGCAGCCCTTGAGCGTGGCGACCGTGTCGAGTTGCGCGGCTTCGGCGCGTTTTCGGTGCGCAAGCGTGATGCTCGCACGGGGCGTAATCCGCGCACTGGCAACGCCGTCTCGGTCGACGCCAAGCACGTCCCGTTCTTCAAGGCCGGGAAGGAGCTGCGCTCGCGGCTCAATAACGGCCACGATCCGGAAGACCGGGACTAAACCCTTCTCGCGACAGGGGAATATGGGGCCCGCCTGATTCAGGCTGGACGGAACAGTCGCATATGAGACACTGGTAACAGGCGCGTGAGAGCGCTGGGCCACAGAGGGGATACCGAGTGTTCAAGGAATTTCGCGAATTCGCGATGCGGGGCAACGTCGTTGATCTGGCGGTCGGCGTCATCATCGGCGCGGCCTTCGGCGCAATCGTCACCTCGCTGGTGACCGACATCATCATGCCGATCATCGGCCTGATCACGGGCGGAATGGACTTTTCCAAGCTGGTCTATGAGCTGAAGGCCGCAAGCATCGGACCGGATGGCAAGGAAATCGCCGCCGTCACCATCAACTATGGCCGCTTCATCAATTTCATCATCACCTTCCTGATCGTCGCGTTTGCGATGTTCATGGTCGTCAAAGGCATGAACTCGATGAAGCGCAAAGCCGAAGCGGCGCCCGTTCCGCCGCCGGAAACGCCGCCGCAGGAGAAACTCCTGGCCGAGATCCGGGACTTGCTTGCCAAGGGCCGCTGAGGTATCCGGGCGTCCTGAGTAGAGTTAGTAGCGTAAGGAAGGGGCGGCCTGAGCGCCGCCCTTTCTGCGTTTCTGGGGCTCGAAAAAGCAACGTCTTTTCAAGCCCGAAGCCGCCGGATGGCGAAGATGATCAGCGTAAAAATCTGCGGCCTCACCAGCGAATCAGATGTGGAGACGGCCATCGAGGCCGGGGCCGACATGGTCGGCTTCGTCATCGTGGAATCGAGCCCACGCTATGTTCCTTTCGAGAAGGCGCAGGCCTTGATCCGCCATGCGGCCGAGCTTGGGGCGGAGCCATGGGTGGTGGCGACGGTGGACGTGCCCTGGCTCGATCAGCTGGTCGAGGAAACGCCCGAGATCGGCGCCGTGCAGCTGCATGGCAAGGAGAGCCCGGCTGCGGTGGCCTCCTTCGCAAGGCGGCATCCGCTGGTTCCGGTCATCAAGGCCATGGGCGTGATGTCCAGGCGCGACCTCGAAGACGTTGAGGCTTTTGAAGCGGCTGATGCTTTCCTGTTCGACGCCAAGCCACCCAAGGGCGCGAGCCGTGAGGGTGGACATGGTCGCAGCTTCGACTGGTCGATCCTCAAGGGTTTCCGTGTCCAGGACCATGAAGACTGGACATTGTCGGGCGGACTGACGCCGGCAAATGTCGCGGAGGCGATCAGGCTGTCGGGCGCCCACGCGGTGGACGTGTCGTCCGGCGTGGAGAAAGGCCCCGGCGTGAAGGACCCCGCAAAGGTGCGTGCCTTCATCAAGGCGGCAAAGGCGGCAGAGTAGGCCGCAGCGGTCCAGTCGAACCGACCGGCCATGCCTGCCAAAGGCGCGCCCTCCTTTTTTCCTGTCACATGCGAGCTATCTGGGCATGTAATGCTCGTAGCGATTCGCCACGCCACATAAAGGAAGTCCCGTGTCCCTCGACCTTCTTGTCACGCCGACGCCTCTGCATCAGATCGCGCTGTTCGCCGGATTGCGCGCCAATCCTCTTTTCGCCGCGCCCGAGGAGGACGAGGACGAAGACGAAGATGCGGACGACGATGAGGATGAAGACGAGGACGAAGAAGACGAGGATGAGGACGGCGACGAGGATGAAGACGAAGAATAGCCCGGTCGCCTGATCCGCCACCTGAATCTGCATTCCTGACCCGCGACGCCGTCGTCCCTTGGCAGCCCCTCAAGTCTTGCTGACTTGTTGGGGCGCTTGGCGCGGCGTAAAGGACGCTCGCAGCTAAGGAAGTGGTTATGACGGCTCTCCCGAACACATGGTCGCAATGGCCCGACGCGAACGGCCGTTTTGGCGAGTTTGGCGGGCGGTATGTGGCCGAGACCCTGATGCCGCTTGTGCTCGATCTCGAGCAGGAATATGCGCGCGCCAAGGCCGATCCGAAGTTCCAGGAAGAGTTCGACTGGCTGCTGGAGCACTATGTCGGGCGCCCGAGCCCGATGTATTACGCCGAGCGGCTGACCAAGCATTTCGGCGGCGCGAAAATCTACTTCAAGCGCGACGAGCTGAACCACACGGGCGCACACAAGATCAACAACTGCATCGGCCAGGTCCTGCTTGCCCGCCGCATGGGCAAGACGCGGATCATCGCCGAAACCGGCGCCGGCCAGCACGGCGTCGCCACCGCCACCATCTGCGCACGCTTCGGCCTGCCGTGCGTCGTGTTCATGGGTGAGACGGATGTCGAGCGCCAGAAGCCGAACGTGTTCCGCATGCGCCTGCTTGGCGCGGAGATCGTGCCGGTGTCTTCGGGCACGGGCACGCTGAAGGATGCGATGAACGAAGCCCTGCGTGATTGGGTCACCAACATCGCCACGACCTTCTACGTGATCGGCACGGCGGCGGGACCGCATCCCTATCCGATGCTTGTGCGCGACTTTCAGAGCGTGATCGGGCGCGAGGCGCGTGAGCAGATCCTGAAAGCCGAAGGCCGCCTGCCGGATGTTCTCGTGGCGGCGATCGGCGGCGGGTCGAACGCGATAGGCCTGTTCCATCCCTTCCTTGAAGACGAGTCCGTGAAGATGATCGGTGTCGAAGCTGGCGGGCACGGTGTCGATACGCCGATGCATGCCGCGTCTCTTTCAGGCGGACAGCCCGGCATTCTGCATGGCAACCGCACTTATCTGCTGCAGGACGAGAACGGGCAGATTACCGACGCCCACTCGATCTCGGCCGGCCTCGACTATCCTGGCATCGGGCCCGAGCACGCCTTCCTGCACGAGACGGGCAGGGCCACCTATCGCACCTGCACGGACAAGGAAGCGCTCGATGCGTTCCAGCTCTGCACAAAGCTCGAAGGCATCATCCCCGCGCTCGAGCCGGCGCACGCGCTGGCGCGCGTGGGTGATATCGCGAAGGAGCTCGGCAAGGACGGGTTGATCGTGATGAACATGTGCGGCCGCGGCGACAAGGATATCTTCTCCGTCGCCGGTCATCTCGGGATGAAGATCTAGCTTACCTGGTGCGTTTCATAAGGCTCTTGGCCGCGATGCTGGTGACGCTCGTGACGCCGGCCTGGCGCATGGTGGACGCGAGCTCTTCGTCGATCAGGCGCAGCGCAGCGAAGACGCCGTCCTCGCCGAAGGCGCCGAGGCCCCAGCAGTAGGGGCGGCCGATGCAGACGGCGGTGGCGCCGAGGGCAAGAGCCTTGAAGACGTCCGTGCCGCGCCGGAAGCCGCCGTCGATCAGGATGGGGATGCGGCCGTGCACGGCCTTCGCGATTTCGGGCAGCACGTCGAGCGTCCCAACGAGGCTCTCCTCCGCGCGGCCACCATGGTTGGAAATGATGATGCCATCGACGCCGCGCTTCACGGCGATCTCGGCGTCTTCGGCGGTCATGACGCCTTTGATCAGCAGGCGCTTCTTTGAGACGTCGCGCATGCGGGCGATATAGTCCCATGTCAGCGCTGAACTGTTGGGGGACACGACGCCTGTGAGGTCGAGGCCGTCGAACATCTTCTTGCGCGAGAAGTCCATGCCGCCGGCCTGGCGATGGCAGGTCGAGCATTCGCGCGTATCGGCGCGCGCGGCAACGGCCTGGGTCTCGCGGCGCATGCCGCCGCCGAGGAGATCGACGGTCAGCACCAGCGCGCCTGCGCCAGCCGCATCGGCGCGGGCGGCGACTTTCAGCGCAACTTCTGGCCGGTTGGTGGAGTAGATCTGCTGCCATACGCGCATGGGATCGCCCTGCGCGGCGATGACGTCCTCGACCGAATAGGTCGTGAGGGCTGAAAGCAGTTGCCCCGCCTTGCGCTTGCCGGCTGCGCGCGCGGCCGCGACTTCGCCATCCGGATGAAACGCGCGCTGACTTGAAACGGGCGCGAGCAAAACGGGAGAAGCGAGGCGCTGGCCAAACAGGGTGATCGACAGATCGACCTTGCTGACGTCGATCAGGCGGCGGGCGCGCAGGCCCCACGCGTCGAACGCCTGCCGGTTGGATTGAACTGTCCTGTCGT
>CALMWO010000351.1 GCA_937873805.1 uncultured Hyphomonadaceae bacterium | reverse complement strand
AAACGATGTTATGGCGCGCTGCCGCCCCGGCAGATCGGCCGGCGTCATGTAAAGTACATGGCGCCCTCCCGCCGCCGGGGTGGCGTATGAGTAGGTGATGCGAAGGCCGACATCGTATCGCATGGATCAGCGCAGATAGGTTGATGTGAGAAGGTCAGACAACGCGCCCAGTTCCGTGCGGATCTGCAGAAGCCCGTTCTGATCCAGCGACTCCGGCGCCATCACGGCGAGGTCCGCGCGAAGTTTGAGCGCCGCCCGGGCAAGCGCAGACATCTGTGCGCCATCCCGCGCGCCAGGCAGGTAGCCGACCTGGCTCTCGATTTCTGCAAGATGGTAATGGATCGAGCGCGGGTTGTTGGCGTCACACGCCAGCAGGTCGATCACCGTCGAGCGTGACGTCGCTACCGCGTAGAGCCGACGGTGCGACAACACGCTGTCGCCAACCTCGACCACAAGATCAAGCGCGCCTTCCGGCGTTTCCGGCGCTGCAAACCACGCAAGCAGCTGCGCCATAGCGTTCGCCCGCTCCAGCGAGCGGCCAATCGACAGGAAGCGCCAGCCTGCAAAGCGATACATATTGTCATGCACGAGGCCGGAGAACCCCGTTATCTGCCGAAGCAGTGTTCCAAGCGCCCGGGCCGAGGCATCACCCGGCGCCACTGACGCAAGGGTTTTATTCGCGCTGGCGGAAAGCTCGTTGAGTGCGCCCCAGCCATCGACAGAGAAGCGATCACGCACCACGCTGGCGCTTGCCGTCGCCGAGGCCAGCGCGTTGAAGAGGTCCGCCGGAATGCCGCGCAGAGGGTCGAAACCTCCAAAGCCGGGAAACTTGCGCGCATAGTCCAGCAGGTCGGTGTCGGCGCGCCCGGCTTCCGCGAGCCTCACATTGATCGAACGCAGAAGCCGGATCATTCCCTCGGCGCGCTCGACATAGCGGCCCATCCAGAACAGGTTGTCGGCAGCGCGGCTTGGCAGCGTTCCGATATGCGCGCGCACATAAGGTGACGTTGGCGAGGGCAGCATCGTCTCGTTACGGACGGGCTTGTCGCCCACCACCCACACGTCAGAAACCGAACCGCCACGCTGAAGCGCAATCGCGTTTGCATCCGTCGACCGGCCGATGCGGCCATAGCCGCCGGGCATCACCCGCCAGCCGCGCGATGTCCGCGCCAGGAAGACGCGCAGGCTCATGGGGCGGGGCGTCAGCTTGCCATCGACGTGCGCGGGCGTGGTCGAAAGCGTCACCGTTTCCTGCCCGACAAGAAGCGAGGACGCCACATCCAGCAACGCATCCACCGTGCCGCCGGACGCGCCCTGCAGGCTGGACCCCAGCATGGTCGAGTCTTCGGGATCGAACGGCATGCGTGTCGAAAGCGCCGATCCGATCATCATGCGATGCGCGTTTGCGCGCACGTGCGCACGCTCGGTTTCCTGCCCACACCACCATGTGGCGATATTGGGCATCTTCAGCGGCTCCTGCCGCAGCGCCTGACAGATACGCGGAAGAAAAGCGAGCAGGGCCCGCGTCTCAAGAATGCCTGAGCCCAGCGCATTGACCATGGCGAGCTTGCCGCGCCGGATAGCATCAACAAGGCCCGGCGTGCCAAGGCGCGATGACTCGTTCAGCTCCAGCGGGTCGGCATAGCTCGCATCGATCCGGCGCCACAGAACACTGACCGGCGAGAGACCGGCAATTGTCCGCACCATCACCTGTCCGTTCTGCACAGTCAGGTCCTCGCCCTGCAGC
>CALMWO010000350.1 GCA_937873805.1 uncultured Hyphomonadaceae bacterium | reverse complement strand
CGGCATCACTGCCGGGCCCTTACTTTTTGTACGAAGAGATAAGCGCTAGACGCCGATCCCCCGCTCCTTGAGCGCCACGGCAATCTCATCGAGGATCGCCGGATCGTCGATCGTTGCCGGCATCTTCCAGTCTTCCTTGTCGGCGATCTTCTGCATCGTGCCACGCAGGATCTTGCCTGATCGCGTCTTCGGCAGCCGCTTGATCGCCACGACCATCTTGAACGCCGCCACCGGGCCGATCTTGTCGCGCACCAGCGCAACCACCTCGCGTTCGATCGTCGCCGTATCGCGCGTAACGCCCGAGTTCAGCACCACAAACCCGAGCGGCGTCTGGCCCTTCATCACATCGGCAATGCCGATCACCGCGCATTCGGCGACGTCGGGATGCATCGCCACCACTTCTTCCATCCCGCCGGTCGACAGCCTGTGGCCCGCCACGTTGATGATGTCGTCCGTGCGCGCCATGATGAAGAGATAGCCGTCCGCATCGACATAGCCCGCATCCGCCGTCTTGTAGTAGCCAGGGAATTCGTCGAGGTAAGCTTCGCGGAAGCGCCCATCCGCATTCCACAGCGTGGGCAGACATCCCGGCGGCAACGGCAGCTTGATCACTACATTGCCGAGCGTGCCCTGCGGCAACGGGTGCCCTGCATCGTCCAGCACATGGATTTCATAGCCCGGCATCGTCACGCCCGGTGAACCATACTTCACCGGCAACATGCCGAGCCCCACCGGGTTCTGGCTCACCGGCGATCCGGTTTCGGTCTGCCACCAATTGTCGATCACTGGCCGGCCCAGCTTGTCCTCCGCCCACTGAATGGTCGGCGGATCGGCGCGCTCGCCGGCAAGGAACAGGGTACGAAATTTCGACAGGTCGTATTTTTTCACCAGCTCGCCTTGCGGATCTTCCTTCTTGATCGCGCGGAAGGCGGTCGGCGCGGTGAACAGCGCCACCACGCCATGCTCGGAAATCACGCGCCAGAACGTGCCCGCGTCCGGCGTGCCCACGGGCTTGCCCTCGAACAGGATGGTCGTCGCGCCATGAAAAAGCGGGCCATAAACAATGTAGGAGTGGCCCACCACCCAGCCAACATCGGAAGCTGCCCAGAACACCTCGCCCGGCTTCACGCCAAACTCGTTCTCCATAGACCACGCCAGCGCTACCATGTGGCCGCCGCAGTCACGGACCACGCCCTTGGGCTGGCCGGTCGTGCCGGACGTATAGAGCACATAGAGCGGATCAGTTGCGGCGACCGGCACGCACGGCACATCGCGCCGCGCCGCCTTCGCAGCCTCCACTGCCTCGCGGTAATCGACATCGCGGCCAGCCGTCAGCACGAAGCGTTCCTGAGGGCGCCGCACCACCACGCAATGGCTTACTTTGTGGCTCGCCATTTCGATCGCGCCATCCAGCAATGGTTGGTAGGCGATGACCCGCCCCGGCTCTAGACCGCATGACGCCGAGATGATCACCTTCGGCTTGGCGTCGTCGATGCGGGTCGCCAACTCGCGCGCCGCAAACCCGCCAAACACAACCGAATGCACCGCGCCCAATCGCGCGCACGCCAGCATGGCGAAGGCCGCTTCCGCGATCATCGGCATGTAGATGATGACGCGATCGCCCTTTCCGACCCCCAGATCCTGCAGCACGGCCGCAAGAGCCACCACTTCCGTTTTCAGCTCGGCATAGGTGAAGCGCGTAACCGACTTGGTCATCGGCGAGTCATGGATCAGCGCGACCTGATCCGCCCGGCCGTTCGTCACATGACGATCAATCGCATTGTGACAGACATTGCACTCGGCGCCGACAAACCAGCGACCATAGACGCCGGCCTGAGCGTCGAACATCGTGTCCCACGTCCGGCTCCAGTCGATGTCCGCAGCAGCCTTGGCCCAGAAGCCCTCAGGGTCAGCTTTCCAGGCGGAATAAACCTCGCGATAGCGCGACGACATGCCTTCCTCCCGTTTTCAGCATGACTTGCCAGCCAGCGGCGGGACTGTCGATGCAGCCATCAAAGCGTGATCCGGCGTGATCTGATTTCCGGGCACGGGAACTCTGCAGCTGGAGCCTCATGCGCCTCCATTTGCGGTCCGCGCGCTGCCTCTGCTGCAATGCAATGTAAATATCCGTAGTTGAAAATAATCCGGCTTCCATCCATTCCGGGACAGGCGTACCAGCCGCGCCCGTTCGGGACCGGAACACGGTTCGCGGCAGAAGGCATATATGATGAGCGATGCTTCCCCCGTTGGCAGCGCAGCTCACGCAGGAGGAGACAAGCCGGGAACCGGAAGGTTCTGGGCTTTGGCGCTTGGCTCCATCGGCGTTGTGTTCGGCGATATCGGCACCAGCCCGCTCTACGCTTTCAAGGAATCGATCCACCACATCAACGCCGAACGCGATGGCCTGCTGCTGCGCGACGACGTGCTCGGCGTGATCTCGCTGATGCTGTGGTCGCTGATCATCGTTGTCACGATGAAATACGTCCTGCTGCTGCTGCGGCTCGACAACCGCGGCGAAGGCGGCACGCTCTCGCTCATGGCGCTGCTGCAGCGAACGGTCGGCCGCCGCACGCCCTTGCTGTTTGTCGTGGCCCTCATCGCCGCAGGCATGTTCTTCGGCGACGCACTGTTGACGCCAGCCATGTCGGTCCTCTCGGCGCTCGAAGGTCTCACCGTCATTCCGGAACTGCAGGGTCGCGTTGAACCCTTCATCGTGCCCGGCGCGCTTGGCCTGCTGATCGGCCTTTTCCTGATCCAGAAGAAAGGCACCTCGCTCGTTGGCGCCCTCTTCGGGCCGGTCTGCCTTGTCTGGTTCCTCACGCTTGGCGGTCTTGGCATCTGGCACATCGCACAGGACGGCGCACAGATCCTGATGGCGATCAGTCCGCACTATGCCGTGTCATTCCTCATGACGCATTCCGTGCTCGGCTTTGTCGTGCTCGGCTCGGTGTTCCTCACCGTCACAGGCGCCGAAGCGCTCTATGCCGACATGGGCCATTTCGGGCGCAAGCCGATCGCCGCGATGTGGACATGGCTGGTTCTGCCCGCGCTCGCGCTCAATTATCTCGGCCAGGGTGCGATGGTGCTGGCGCACCCGGAAACCACCGGCAACCCGTTCTTCATGATGGCGCCGGATGTGCTGCAGATCCCGCTGGTTATCCTCGCCACGCTTGCAACCATCGTTGCGAGCCAAGCTGTCATCACGGGCGCCTATTCCCTCACGCAGCAGGCCGTCCAACTCGGCCTCCTGCCGCGCCTGCAGATCGTCAACACCTCGGCCAGCGAGCACGGCCAGATCTACATGCCGCAGATCAACTACCTGCTGCTCGCCGGCGTCGTGATCCTTGTCCTCGCCTTCAAGTCATCGTCCGCCCTCGCCTCGGCCTATGGCGTCTCGGTCATCGGCACGATGATCACCTCCTCGCTGCTGATCTTCATCGCAGCGCGCCGCGTCTGGAAGAAGAGCGTATGGCTCTCCGCCTTGATCGTTGCGCCCTTCCTGATCGTCGAGAGTGTCTTCCTCGCCTCCAACATGCTGAAGCTGCCGTCAGGCGGCTACGTCCCGCTGCTGATTGCCGCCGTGCTGATGCTGGTGATGTGGACATGGGTGCGCGGCACCAAGATCCTCCTCGCGCGCACCCGCAAGGACGTCACCGTGCAGGATGTCTTCAAGGGCCTCGAAGTCAGCCCGCCTCACACCGCGAAAGGCACGGCCGTCTTCCTCACCGCCGACGCGGACGCCGCGCCCACCGCCCTGTTGCACAACCTCAAGCACAACAAGGTGCTTCACGAACACAACGTCATCCTCAACGTCCGTACCGCACAGGTGCCCTACGTGCCGGACGAAAAGAAAGTCGAGATCGTCGAGATCTTCGATAACCTCGACCGCATCACGTTGAACTTCGGCTATATGGAAACGCCCAACGTCTCGCGCGGTCTTTCTCTGGCGAAGAAGTGCGGCTTCTCGTTCGACATCATGCACACCTCCTTCTTCCTCAGCCGCCGCACCCTGCTGGCCGATGGCAAATGGGGCATGCCGCTCTGGCAGGACCACCTCTTCATCTTCCTCAGCCGCAACGCGACCAACGCCACCGAATTCTTCCGCATCCCCACGTCCCGCGTCGTGGAACTCGGCAGCCAGATGACAATCTAGGCGCCAGGGAATCAGGCAGAATGACAGGCGGCAGGAACGTGACAGGGCCAGTACGTTGCGACGGGGAAATGATGCCGCGTAATGTTCACAATCCGCGCGCCGTTTGATTCAGCCACTCGCCTATCAGGCGAATTGTATTAGGTTGGCCCTGCACTTGCTCTCCCTTAAGGGAAATTGGGCGCCTGGGGCTTTCCGGGGCGCTGCCTCATGTTTTCGGGACAAACAATGAAGACGCCGCGCACCGACCTCCAGGCCAACACGTACGACTTCGAGACGACCGCCTTGGTCAAGGCGACCGGCTTCCGGGAGTACGACGCCCGCTGGTGGTTCGGCGGCCCGCAATATCCCAAGGCCCCGGAACTGAACTTCCTCGGCGTCCAGGCCCTCGGCCTCGGACTGGGAACTCTGATCAGGGAAATGGGCGTCGCCCCCAGGATCGTGACCGGCCACGACTACCGGTCCTATTCGCTCTCGATCAAACAGGCGCTCACGCTTGGCCTCATCGAAGCCGGCTTCGAAGTTCACGACATCGGCCTCGCGCTCTCGCCTGTCGCCTACTTCGCCCAGTTCGCCCTCGACATTCCGTGCGTCGCCATGGTCACCGCCAGCCACAACGAGAATGGCTGGACCGGCGTGAAGATGGGCGCGAACAAGCCGCTCACCTTCGGCCCCGAAGAGATGGGCCGCCTCAAGGACATCGTCCTCAACGGCAAGTTCAACCCGCAGCCCGGCGGCAAGCTGGTCCGCGTCGATGGCATGCGTGAACGCTACATCGCCGACGTCACCAAGGGCGTGAAGATCTCGCGCAAGCTGAAAGTCGTCGCAGCGTGCGGCAACGGCGCCGCCGGCGCCTTCGCCCCCGATGCCCTGCGCGCCATGGGCGTCGAGGTGATCGATATGGACACCAACCTCGATTACAATTTCCCGAAATACAATCCGAACCCGGAAGACCACGAGATGCTAGTCTCGATGGGCAAGGCCGTCCTCGAACATGGCGCTGATCTCTGCGTCGGCTTCGACGGCGACGGCGACCGCTGCGGCGTCGTCGACGACAAGGGCGAGGAAATCTTCGCCGACAAGATCGGCCTGCTGCTCGCGCGCGACCTGTCCAGGCTCCACAAGAACGCGACCTTCGTGGTCGATGTGAAATCCACCGGCCTCTACAAGACCGATCCGGTGCTGAAAGAGAACGGCGTCACGGTCGATTACTTCAAGACCGGCCACTCCTACATCAAGCGCCGCACCACCGAACTCGACGCCCTCGCCGGCTTCGAGAAGTCCGGCCACATGTTCTTCCGCAAGCCGTATGGCTATGGCTATGACGACGCCCTCGTCGCCGCCGCCGCCGTCCTCCAGATGCTCGACCGCAACCCCGGCCGCTCACTGTCAGACCTGAAAGCCGACCTCGGCGATGCGTGGACCTCGCTCACCATGTCGCCGCACTGCGACGACGAGAAGAAGTACGCGATCGTCGACCAGGTCGTCGCCGACTATCAGGCGCTCGCCAAATCCGGCGGCGAGATCCTCGGCCGCAAGATCATCGACGTGAACGCCATCAACGGCGCCCGCGTCACGCTGGATGACGGCTCCTGGGTCCTCGTCCGCGCTTCATCCAACAAGCCCGAACTGGTCGTTGTCGTTGAGTCCATGCAAGGCGAAGACGACATGCGCGCCCTGTTCCGCTCGGAAGTGAAACCCCGCCTCGCCAAGTTCGAAGCGGTCGGCCACTACAATCAGGAGATCTGAGGCTAGCGGTTGACGGCCTCTGAATAGAGGTCGTCCCACCACTTGGCCGCGTCTTCCGCGTTGAACATCTCATCCGCCGTCCGCCGCGCCGCCTTGCGCATCGCGGCAAGTCGATGAGGATCGGCGAGCAGTTCAACACATGCGGCGAGCGTCTCGTCCGTCAATCGCTCGACAGTGTCAGCGAAGACTTTTTCGAATGCCGGCGTGTCGCGGTCCGGGCGCGACGTATGCTTCCATTCGCGTCCGCGATTGGTTTCCATCTGCAGAAGAACGCCATTCTCGCTGTTCACGAATTCGGGCAGCGACGTCAGCGCCGTGGCGACGACGGGCGCGTAGCACATCATCGATTCAAACGCGCTGTATCCGAACGTGTCGCCGAATGTCAGCAAAAGCGACATATGTGAGCGGCTCGCCAGCTCCAGAACTTTCGCGTTCGGCGCGCCTTTGAGCAGCGTGATGTTGGGTTGATCGAGCAACTTCAAATAGGGCTCGAAGAACTCCGGACGCAACGGATCGGTCCAGATGCCGCCGCCACACTGCAGCGACGAGACGATGGTGACATCGATCGGAATGTTCGCCGCACGCGCTTTCTCGGCCAAGCGAACAGCCACACATCCACCTTTGCGTGCAAAATGCCCACCAACGAACAGAAGCCGCAATCGATCGATTCCGACGGCGGGGTCAAACCATTCAACCATCTTCGGAATGTGGACGTTCGGAAAGCGCTTGATCAGCTTCGCTTTCAGCTCATCAACGCGCGGATGATCTTCGTGCTGTTGCAGGAAGGTCAGCTGGGCCGCTTCGGATACGGCAACGATGCGCCGGCAATTCGGGGACAGCAGCGTATCCATCTGAAGGCGGTACGCCGCCGTCCTTTCGCGCCCCCAGGCCCGCGGCAGATGGGACTCGTAACCAATGATGAACGGCGTGGGACCAAGCGGAATGCGATTCCAAGCGTGGAGCAGATCGAAATTCCGCGGAGGCCACGGGTTTACAACCGTAGCCCCTGTCAGCGGAGGAAATCGCTCAAGCGGCAGGAAGCGTCTGGTCTCGATCCGGTGGCGAGACACGCGCGGGCTGTTGAACGCGAAAGGATAACGATCCCGAATGCCAAGAATCTTCAGTTGCCGACCCGAATGACCGCCGCCGTGCATCACGATTGTCCGACCTACCACCGCTTAAAAGCTGCAAAAATCAGACCAGTAGCGATCTAAAATCCACTCTTTTTACTAGCTTAGCACTGCCACAGCGTTTGTTTTCAAAGCAAATTCTAGCCGCGCCTGTTTCGTTGCAACGCTACCGAACTAGGCACTTTTTGCCCACCAAAAGCAGTCGTTTAACCAGCCGTTAACCGCATCCCCTTCCAGTTGGTTAACTGGAGGCCTCCGCCTAGAAGGTGGCCACCGCGTAGTGATTCGGCCCTGGCGGGACGTGACGACCATGGACATGACCTTGACCCAACCGCTTGTCCTGCTCGTCGCAGGCGCGGCAGCGTTCGGCATCGCAGCCCTTCTCTGGGCCCTGCGGATATCCGACGGCGCACGCGGCGCGGCGCGCAAATATCGCGAAGAAGAACAGAAAGCGCGCGAGCGTCTGGCGCGCGCGGAAAGCGTATTCGGCGCCCACCCCGGCGTCATCATGGTCTGGGAAGACGAAGAAACCAACGAAGGCGAAAAGCCGAAGCCGCAATCGGAATGGGGCCTGCCCAATCTTTACGGATCGCCGGTCGCCCTCATGGGCATCCTCCGCTTTGCCGATGACGGCACGTCCGATGATCCCGGCGTCCGCATTCTCGAAGGCCTCGCCGATCTCGAAGCGCGCGACGGCAACGGACAGGACGCGACCCTCCGGGAACGTCTCAAACAGCTCCGCAACGACGGCGCGCCCTTCTCGCTCACCATCATCGGTCCATCCGGCCGCTTCCTTGAAGCCGATGGACGCACGGCCGGCGCCCGCGCCGTGCTCTGGATCACCGACACGACCATCAAGGGCCTTGAAGAATCGGGCGCCCGCGCCCGCTTTGAAGAGGCTCGCGCCGCTGTTGCGCGCGATCCGATGGCCTTCCTCGAAATGCTCGGCAAGGCGCCGTTCCCCGCCTGGCGCATGTCCGGCGCTGGCAAGCTGCAATGGGTCAACCGCGCCTATCTCAAGGCCGTGGGCGCCCCCACCGTCGATCACGTGCTCGACCGCCAGATCATGCTCGACCAGCACATCACAGGCCAGGCGCAGAAAACCATCTCGACCAATGGCGAGACGGATGACACGCGCCATGTCGTCGTCGATGGCGAACGCCGCGCGATGAAGGTGAAGATGTTCCCGCTCTCGGGCGGTCTCGGCGGCATGGCCTTCGACATTACCGAGCTCGAAAGCGCACGCGAAACGCTGGAAAAGAACTCCAAGGCGCACGACGAAACACTGAACCACGTCGCCGATGGCGTCGCCATCTTCGGCGGCGACCGCAAGCTGATCTTCAACAACAAGGCCTTCCAGGACATGTGGGGGCTCGATCCCTCCTACCTGCTCGACAAGCCTGATCACGGCTCCCTGCTCGATCGCCTGCGCGAACGCCGCAAACTGCCGGCCCGTCCTGATTTCGCCGAATGGCGCAAGGGCGAGCTTGCCTACTATCAGGGCGAGAAGGTCGACATCGTCGAAAACCTCTGGAACCTTCCCGACGGTCGCATCCTGCGCGTCACGCGCCAGCGCCACCCGCTCGGCGGCGCACTGATGCTGTTCAAGGACATCACCGACGAACTCTCGCTCAAGGCCGAGTTCAACCGCCTGATCAACGTGCAGAAGGCGACGCTCGACAATCTGCGCGAAGCCATCGTCGTGTTCAGCGCCGACGGCCGCCTGCGCCTGCACAACGACGCCTTCGCCGAACTGTGGGGCCTGAAGAAAGACTCGCTCAGCGACGCGCCGGATTTCGACGATGTCGTCACGCAATGCGCGCGCCTCTATCACGACCGCAATGTATGGGCGACGATCAAGTCGCGCGTCACCAATCCCTCGCCGGAATACCGCCAGCAGGATCAGGGCGTGATGCGCACGTCCAACGATCTCACCATCACCTGGATCACGCAGCCCCTGCCCAATGGCGCGACCCTGATCGCGTTCATGGACGTGACGGCCGCGCGCAAGGTGGAGACCGCGCTCAAGGACAAGAACGAAGCTCTGCAGGCGGCCGACAAGCTCAAGAACGAGTTCGTGCAGAACGTCTCGTACCAGCTCCGCTCGCCCCTCACGACCATCCTCGGCTACGCGGAACTGCTCGAATCCGAGCGCCCCGGCGCCCTCACCGACAAGCAGCGCACGCAGGTCACCTCGATCCTGTCCGCCGCCGACCATCTCTCGAAAGTCATCTCGAACATCCTCGACCTCGCGATGATCGAAGCCGGCCGCATGGAACTCGAACTCTCGCAATTCTCGCTACGCGGCGCGATCGAGGATGCGGTCGATCTCGTCGTCACCACGGCGGAGAACACGAAGGTCCGCGTCGAAATCCTGTGCGACGACCGCATCGGCAACATCCACGCCGACGAACGCCGCATCAAGCAGGTGCTGTTCAACCTGCTCACCAACGCCCTGCGCTTCACCGGCGCCGGCGGCTCGATCAAGATCGAAGCCTCGAAGCCTGTCCCCAGCGAGAACATCATCCGCCTCGCCGTGTCCGATACAGGCAAAGGCATCGCGCCCGAACGTCAGTCGTCCGTGTTCGACTCGTTCACCTCGGGCGACACGCGCGGCGCCGGCCTCGGCCTCGCCCTCGTGCGCTCCTTCGTGGAGCTCCATGGCGGCGATGTGAAGATGAAGTCGACGCCGGGCACCGGCACATCCGTCATCTGCCACCTGCCGGAAACCGCAGCGCCGCGGGCGCCGCGCATCGAGCTGGAACTCGCTCCGGAAGCCGCCGCGGCACGGTAGGTAAGGCTGTCAAAACGACAGCCGCCTGCCGAAATCCCGCGCTTCAGCGCTTTCGCGTCTGCGCCCGGTCCAGCAGCCATGCGGCAAGCGCGAGGATAAGCATGGCGCCGCCTGCCACCATGCCAATGATGACCATGAGGCTGGGGATCGAGACGTCGCCGTCGCTCATGTCGCTCGGACCGAGCACGAAGCCGAGCGCCGCCACTGCAAAAAAGATCGGCGCGCCGATCAGGCCGAACCGCATCCGGCTCCGGTAGAAATTCGGATTGGCGACAATCTCCCGCGCCGCCACCTGTTCGAAGTGTTTCACAACCCGCGTAACCTCGGCGCCGGCGCGCAGAGCGACCGGAATCCGAAGCTCGCCGACCATCGTGCGCATGCCGAACCGGTTCGCGTACGTCGCAAGCGTTCGGAACGCGATCACAGGCGGCCCCTCGATAAGCATCCGGACGCCGGTAAACCTGAACGGGCCGGTGATGGCGAGTGCGAAATAGGTATCGCCCACCAGAACACTGTCCGCCGCGAATATCACCTCAATGCCTGACGACAGCGACGCGCGCGGAGGTGACCAGTCATTGACCTGCTCGCTGCCCAGCGCGTTGCGCTCCTTGTTGCTGGCCGCAAATTCGGCGAGTTCGGCGGCGGTCACGGTCCATCGTGCTATCTGTTTCTCGCCGCGCCGCATCGCAGCGAAGACCTTCATTGCCCACCAGAAGTTCCACGCCATCAATGGTCCGATGATGGCGGGAAGCAGCGCCAGCCCGATCTTCAGCCCGGAGCCTGACGTCTCCCGCCCCACTGCGTTCATCTCGATCACGCCCCAGGCAATCGAGGCCCAAGCTGCGAGTGTGATCGCCAGGCAGATGAACAAGCTGCGCCGGGGATTGCGAATGCCAACGCTGAACACCTTGGATTCCCCCCCCTTGCTGCGACAGGCAGTCATTGTCCGGATAGAAGCAGGATGTCGGCAGCGAATCCAGAATGCGTTGACGCCTCCCTCCCCACAGGCGCAAATCGACGCCACGGGAGGACTTCATAATGAAAACGACTCTTGATCTCACGGCAATCGCCGCCGTCACGCTCTGCCTCGCTTCGCCCGCCCTCGCGCAGAAGCCGATCACCAAGCCGCCCGTCGCCTCCATCCTCACCTGGACGCAGAAGCAGCAGCTCGAACGCTATCCGGCCATCGAGAAGGTCTACGAAGTCGCGACCATCAAGAAGGGCGACAAGGTCCGCGAGCTGCCGCTGGCCGCAACCCAGATCGATCCGAAGATCAAGGTCGGCGCGAAGACATCGACCCTCGACACCTTCATGACCAACAACCGCGTCACCGGCGTCATCGCGATCAAGGACGGCAATATCGTCCTCGAAAAATACGCCCTCGGCCGCAAGCCGACAGATCGCTGGACGTCCTTCTCCGTCGCCAAGTCGGTCACCGCCACGCTGATCGGCGCCGCGGTGAAGGACGGCTACATCACCTCGATCTACGACCCCGTAACCAAATACCTCCCCGAACTCGAAGGCTCCGCCTTTGACGGCGTCAGCCTCCGCCGCTTGATGACGATGACCACCGGCGTCAAATGGAACGAAGACTACGCCAACCCGAAATCCGACGTTGCCCTCGCCGGCTTCGCGCCCTGGACCGGCGGCGTGAACCCGCTCGTCGGCTACATGTCGAAGCTGAAGCGCGAAGCCGCGCCGGGCACAAAATGGGTCTACAAGACCGGCGAGACAGACCTCGCCGGCCTCGCCCTCGGCCGCGCCCTCGCCGGCAAGGGTCTCGCGCAATACGCCTCCGAAAAACTCTGGGCGCCCTTCGGCATGGAGCAGGACGCCATCTGGATGGTCGACAAGGCCGGCCAGGAACGCGGCGGCTGCTGCATGAGCATGACGCTCCGCGACTACGCCCGCATCGGCCTCTTCATGCTCGGCGGCGGCGTGATCGACGGAAAGAAGATCCTGCCTGACGGCTGGGTCGAAGACGCCACCGCCAACCACGTCCCCAAGGCGCAAGCCGACAAGGGCGCGGCCTACGGCTATTTCTGGTGGCCGATGGAAGACGGCTACCGCGCCGTCGGCATCTTCGGCCAGGGCATCTATGTCTTCCCGGAAGAGAATCTCGTCATCGCCGTCAACTCGGCCATGGTAAAGGCGTCAGACCGCGCCCAGAGCCAGAAGACACAGGCCTTCATCGGCGCCATCCGCACCGCGGCCAACGGCGGCTGACATCTACGTGACGGGCCCCGGCGTTGACAGCCGGGTCGCCCGCCACGATGTTCCGCCCATGCTGTCAAAGCTGACCCGCATCCTGCTGGCGATCTGCACGGCCTTTGTCTTCACCGGACAGATGGAAGCCGCGGCGGAGCATTGCGCGCGCCTGGCCCTCGCGGCTGAACATCAGGCGGCCGAGCACGCGGTCAAAGCCGAAACCCCGCCCTGCCACGACGGCAAGCCTGCCGCCGAGACAAAGACCGCGCATCACCCGACCCACTCCCAACAGTCCGCCGATCATTGCGAATGCATCGCGGCGCTGAAGATGTGCGCCTCGCTTCCCGCCGCGACCGCTTCACAAAACATCGCGCCGTATGCCTGGGCAACTGCAACCGCGGTCCCCTTCCACTCCACCGAGCCCGCGCCCGACTGGCGCCCTCCACGCGCCTGACCTGAACCTCGCGAGCGGCCCCAACGGGCTGCCACCCCAGAGAATTCAAGTCAGGAACTCCCCATGACACGCCTAGCCCTGATCGCTTCGGCGA
>CALMWO010000349.1 GCA_937873805.1 uncultured Hyphomonadaceae bacterium | reverse complement strand
AGCCTGTGGCGTATGTCCAGGCGCCTCGGTGCTAAAGGTTGCAGGACCGACTAAACGCGGTTTTCCAACTCCCCGATCGGTGGTTTGGGGCATGTGCTTGCGGGGGCGAACCGCAGACGCATCCTTTTTTAACATAAATGCGCGCATAATGCGGGCCTGCGTCGTGCGGGCATCGGGCCGCGTGCCGGAGGCAAAGTGTTCAGGAGAAGCAACCGACCGGGAAGCGATACGATGATGGCCGACAGGAAATTTCAGGACTGCCCCCCCGACAAGTCGCATCTGACGACTTATGATGAGGCGCATCTGTCGGACTATCTCCGCCTGCTTGATGCTGCCGAAGAAGGCGCGTGCTGGCGCGAAGTGGTCAGCATCATCTTCGAAATCGACCCGGAAAAAGATCCAGAATGGGCTAAATCAGTGCACGACACACATCTCGCTCGTGCACGCTGGATGACCGAAATCGGCTATGGCTATCTGCTGGGACCGCGCCTGAACTAAGCAAAAAACTGAAATCACGCTGGTCAATGTTCCAGCTAATCTCCATCATTACAGTCATCTGGCGATGTCGCATCAGCATCATGTGATGCACACTTAGCTCTATCCACGCCGGACAGCCTCGCCAAATCATCTGAGTCGTAACGCTTTTCTTGTCAGGAGCGGCGTGGAAGATGACTCTATCATCGCCTCAAGGATGGCGCGCGCGAGCATCCGGCGATTCGCCGGGGCGTCCTGAATATGCAGCAGAGTTCCTGCGGCGCAACAGCCGGTTTCGTGCCGAGCAGGCGCAGATGGTGCGCGGCATTGCCGACGGAACGATGGATGAAGAACCTGCGCAGGCGGCATTTGCCCGGCAATGGGGATGCATGGACGCTGGCGCATCGGTGGAGATTGCCGCCCCCCAGTGCTGGCAGCCGGAACTTGTTCCGATCACCGTCATCCTTGACGCCGCACCGGAAGGATTTTCCGATGCGTCAGCCATCGATCTGGACGCCATCGGTCCGCCCATAACCGAGGTTTCCGGCAGAGGCGGACGTCATGTCGTGATCGCCGATCCCGATGGCGAGCACCGGCTTTGGTTGCGCGACGATACGCCAGGCAGGGCAATGGCGGCGGTGATCCCGCTTGATCGGGATTTCCACATGCGGGTGGCGAGCCTGATGCGGTTTCATCGTCGGCTGCTCGGCGGTCGGTCTGGCGCGCAACCGCGAGGCTGGCTGCTGACCTCCTATCGCCGCAATCGCTTTGACCTGATGCTACGAGCCTTCGATATGCGCGAAGCGGGCGCCAGCTACCGCGATATTGCCGCCGCGCTTGGCGAAAATGACGCAGCGCAATTGCCCGCCACCGAGTGGAAGAATTCGCGAGCGCGGTCCTATGTGATCCGGCTCGTGCGCGCCGCCACCGCCATGACCAATGGCGGCTACCGCAAGTTGCTCGCCATTCGCTGACACCTGAGTGGCGCAATAGCGACCGAGGACCGCTGACGGGTGGTCGTTTGCGCGCCAAGCAAATCTTCATACTCCACCCCGCCGGGCTTCCTTCGCCAAATACGTCTCCTGCCGCCGCCGCTTGCAGGAGCAATAAAATGTCCAGTCCGCCGTCCAATCTTCCGCCGCGCTTTTTGCGCACGCCCGAGGCGGCGCGCTTTCTCAGCCTGTCGGGTCGGACACTCGAAAAGCATCGCTATTTCGGGACGGGCCCGGCTTACCGGAAGCTTGGTGGCAGGGTCGTTTACGCGGTCGAAGACCTGCGTGTCTGGGCGGATCGCGGAACCCGATATTCGACTTCCGATCCGGGCCAGGATGATCTGATGCCGCGCCGCGCTCCATCGGCACTGGAGGCGCAGCCCCGATGAAAGCCAGGGGTCATCATAAGACTACGGCCGTGCCAGCGGGCTCGCAGATGGAGCTGTTCTACGCGATTCCAGGCGATATTGCGCCGCGCGATACGCAGGATCTGATGGCCTGGCCGTTTTTCAGTCTGGCCAAATCGAAGCGGGTGCGCCCGATCGATTTTCGCATGGGTGAGACCTGGATCGTGGTCGAAGCGACCCTCGAACATGGAATGGCGACGATCTGGGACGCTGATGTTCTGATCTGGGCGGCAAGCCAGCTCGTCGAAGCCCGCGATGCGGGCCTTGCGACCTCGCGGCTGATTGCTGCCACCCCGCACGAAATACTGGCGTTCACCGAACGCGGCACCGGCAAAGCCAGCTATGATCGGCTGAAGGCCGCGCTCGATCGGCTGCAATCGACGACCATTGCGACGTCGATCCGCCAGCCCGATCAGCGGCGGCGGCATCGTTTCTCATGGATCAACGAATGGAAAGAGCGGCTCGATGACCGCGGCCGCCCGCTCGGAATCGAAATGGTCTTGCCTGACTGGTTCTACGCCAGCGTGATGGAGCAGATGCTCGTCCTCACCATCGACCGCGCCTATTTCTCACTGACGGGCGGGCTGGAACGCTGGCTCTATCGGATCGTGCGCAAGCATGGCGGTCGGCAAAAGGGTGGGTGGAGTTTCGACATCGCCCATCTTTATCTTAAATCGGGAGCGCTCTCGCCGGTCAAACGCTTCGCATTCGAGATACGCGGCATCGTCGCCCGCCAGTCGCTCCCCGGCTACGTCCTTGCGCTCGAATTCGCGCTTGGCCGGGAGCGGCTCCAATTCACGCCAATTCCGGTCGATCCCTTCGATGTTGCAATGCGCCGCGTCGGTCTCAGGGCTGGGGATAAGTGATGCGTGGGTTCGGACTATCAGGAACCGCGCCGCTCGGACGATCAGGAACCGATAGTTCGGACTATCAGGAACCGGGCAGGCTCGCGACTCGCTGGATTTCTGCGGCAAATCAGAACCCTTCTAACGATCCTAACATAGAGTCCTTCGGACTCTTGCTAACGCACCGCAGCACTGTGGATGATTTTCGGTTGTCGTTTTTCCGCGATGTGGAGACTGGTCCCCCCTTTTTCAGAGACCAGCATAACGACCTGCCTCCAATCCGATTGGCGACATGCGCGAACTTGCCTGCGTCCTGGCCACGGCAATCCGCTCGTTCTGCGACCGCGGGCGGTTTCTCGCTGCGGACGATGTCGGCGATCCAAGCCGTCAGTCGCGGCGGTGCATGCCTCCGCGTCAACATCCGCACCCATTCAGCCGGAAGGAAAGAAGAGATGGCCAGCAAGGCGTCCATTTTCGCCAATTTTCGTGTTCCATCACCGTCTGAGCCGCAGCCGCGCGATGATCTCACGCATGTCGAACTGACCTGGATTGCCAAGCA
>CALMWO010000348.1 GCA_937873805.1 uncultured Hyphomonadaceae bacterium | reverse complement strand
GGAATTCCAGTATCTTGCCGCATCGACCTATCTCGACAATGGCGAGACGCTTTTCCCGCCCTACGCCATCCGTGAATTCTCGGGCGTAAAAGTCGGCTTCATCGGGCTGACGCTTGAAGGCACGCCGGACGTCATCACGCCCGCCGCCCGTGTTGGCATTTCCTTCAAGGACGAAGCGGACACCGTGAATGCGCTCGTCCCGAAGCTGAAATCGCAGGGCGTTGAGGCGATTGTCGTGCTGATACACGAAGGCGGCTACACGACCGGCGCGCTTGACGATTGCCACGGCCTTTCGGGAACCATCGCCGAGATCGTTCCGAAATTCGACAAGGCCGTCGACGTGGTCGTGACCGGTCATACCAACGGCATCTATATCTGCACGGTTGATGGCCGCCTCGTGACCAGCGCCGGCGCTTACGGCACACGCGTCACCGACATTTCCGTCCTGCTCGATCCGAAGAGTGGCGACGTGATCGGATCAAAGGCCCGCGATATCATCATCGCCGAAAGCAACTTCGCTGAAGACCCGGCACAGGTCACGCTCATCAACGCCTACAAGAAACAGGCTGAGCCCCTGATGAACCGTGTGGTCGGGCAGATTACCGCAACCGTCACCCGGACCGGCAACAATCACGGCGAGAGCGCGCTGGGTGATATCATCGCTGACTCCATGCTCGAAGCCGGTCGCCGGGAAGGCGGCAAGGCAGATATCGGCTTCATGAATCCCGGCGGCATACGCACAGACCTGCCGTTCAGAGATGGACAGGTGACCTACAGCGACATCTTTGCGGTCCAGCCATTCGGCAACGATCTCGTCGTTCTCACGCTGACCGGCGCCGATATACTGACGCTGTTGAAGCAGCAGTATCAACCCAGCGGCAACAATATCCTGCAGATATCCGACGGCTTCACCTTCACGTGGCGCCAGCCTGCCGGCAAGCCGATCGAAGTGATCGCTGAATCCGTGAAGCTGAACGGCGAGCCTATCGTTGCGGGTCAAACCTATCGCGTCGTGACCAACAATTTCATGGCAGGCGGTGGCGACGGCTTCACAGCCTTCCAGAAGGGAACAGACGCCGTCACGATCGGCACCGATATCGCGTCGCTTGAAACATGGCTCAAAACGCGCTCCCCGCTGGACAACACAATACGCGGCAGGATCACGCGGGCGCAGTAGCCAATATAAGGGCAGCAGCACGCTCAGCGTCTGCCCGCCGCTCAGGCAGCCAGGCCTGGCGCAATGTCTCATAGCGCGCACGCACATGCGGCGGCGCCAGATCTGGACGACCGCTATCGAACGGCGGCGCTGGCGCATACTCCAGACCAAGCTGCACCGTCTGCGCGAGGGTTTCGCCACCGATCTCGGCCAATACGGTGAGCCCGAAATCAATTCCCGCCGTTACACCGCCGCCAGTGATAATGTTGCCATCGCGCGCCACCCGCGCCGGATCGTGGATCGCGCCGAAGATGGGCAACAGCTCCGCATAAGCCCAGTGGCACGCCGCGCGCCGCCCCTTGAGCAGACCTGCCGCGCCAAGGATCAGCGAGCCGGTACACACCGACGTCACATACTTCGCGCCCTGCGCAAGCCGTCGGATCTCGCGCATGAACTCCGGATCGAGCGCCACCTTCGTGGCGTTGGTCCCTCCGGGAACACAGATGAGGTCGCAGCTTCTGACGTCTGCGATCCTCACCGTGTTGCCGAAGGTGAGCCCATCCGCTTCCACGTTTCCGCCGGCCGGGCTGGCCACGATCGTGTCCGATCCCGGCAGGCGACTGAGGAACTGATGCGGCCCGGTAAAGTCGAGATGCGTCATGCCCGGATAGATCGCGAAGAGAATGCGAAACTTCGTGTCGGCTTCTTGCGGCATGGGGAGGAAACCTCGGCTTGACGATGCGAACATCCTCGATTTAGCGTCTGGCTGAAATGACAATGTTCCCGCTTTTACTGCCATAGGCGCGAAATGACCCGCTTGTTGAAGCCTCGCAGCATCGGCGTGCTGATTTTCGATGACTTCCAACTTCTGGATGCGGCCGGTCCTATCGGTGCTTTCGAGATGCCGATGCGAGGGATGAAGCCGCCACCCTACGAACTGAGCATCATCGCTCCGACGCCCGGCCAGGTCCGCTCTTCGTCAGGCGCAATCATGATGGCGGAGCCGATCCCGCGCCAGCCGAAGTACGACACGCTGATCATCGCGGGCGGCTGGGGCTCGCGCACCGCCATGCTCGATCCGAAGGTGCAGGCGCTAGTCCGAGCCGCAATGAAAGTTTCCCGGCGGGTCTGCTCGGTGTGCTCTGGGGCTTACATCCTGGCCCAGACGGGCGTTCTTGATGACAAGCGGGCCACAACGCACTGGGGCCGCACGCCGGATTTCCTGAAGCGCTATCCCAACGTGAAGCTGGAGCCGGACTGCATCTATACTCGCGACGGCAAGGTCTGGACCTCGGCGGGGATCACTGCCGGCATCGACCTCGCCCTGGCCCTGATCGCTGATGACCTTGGCGAGGAAGTCGCACGCCGATCGGCGCAGGAACTCGTCGTCTATCACCGCCGTCCGGGCGGCCAGTCGCAGTTTTCGGCCCTTCTGGATATCGAGCGAACGGAGGGGCGGTTCACGCCGCTGCTAGGCTGGATGCGGGAACGGCTGGAAGACCCGCTGACAGTGGAAACACTCGCAAGCCAGTCCAACATGAGCCCGCGCAATTTCGCCCGGGCCTTCACCGCCGAAACGGGCGTGACGCCGGCCAAGGCAGTCGAGCGCCTGCGGCTTGAGAGTGCGCGTGAGCGTGTCGAGCACTCCACTGACTCGATTGATGTTATTGCGCAGGATGTCGGCTTTGGAGATCCTGAAAGAATGCGGCGGGCGTTCGTCCGGGCATTTGGGCAGCCGCCTCAGGCCCTGCGGAGACTAGCGCGAACGGAAACCGTGGCCGCGGGTGCGCAGGCCGGTTGAGCGGCTTAAGCGCCCTGTCCCTGATGCCGGGCAATCCGGCTTTCCAGCTCGGCCAGCCGGGTCCGCCAGACCACCAGCTCACGCGCTGTCAGCCCGCCTTCGGCCGGGGAAACCGGCTCCAGCGAGGCAAGCTCGGTGGCGATCCGCTCGCGCCGGTCGCGGAGCTGTTTCAGGGTCATCTCAAGAGGTTCATTCTGAGCCATGAGGCCAATATGGTGAGCACGAGCCAGCTGACGAGTCGACTCCCGCATGCGGAGAAAGCTTTCCACAGCTCGAGCCCGAGTGCTCCACATAAAGGCTGCGGCGCCGGGAATTCCGGCGTCCGGCGAAATTCGGTTTTAGGCGCGCCAGACCATTGACCGGCCGTGGGGGTCCACCTCCGCCAGGGTGGCCTCGGTGCGCCGGCCATTGTCCCAGCTAACCACGTTCAGCACGTAGCTCGCCGTTCCAGGCTCGCCGCCGAGGACGCTTTCGGGCTCGAACCGGACCCACGCCAGCCGCCGCCCGCCTGCCGTCCGGGAGCCGGCCTCTTCGATCGCATCCCGGATCGCGTGTCGTGCCGCTACGGGTGGGTACTGGTAGAACACGGAGTGATAAACAACGCTGGTTCCATCCGGCAGCTGTCCGGCCAGCCGCGCGCGAACCCATTCAGCGGCGTCGGCTTTTTCCGGTTTGGAGCCCGTCGTCCGCCCCAGTTCCAGCGCTGCATTCAGCCGTTCCATCCGCGCCATCTGGTCGGCCCAGATGTAGGAGCGCAACCGCAGCCGGTCGTCGGCATTGGCAGGATCGAGCGGGTTCTGGTCGCAGGCGGCTCGGGAAGCGATGGCGACGTCGCGCCATCGGGGCGCTGGGCCTTCGACTTGTGTCGGTATCATTGGACCAGCGACGGCAGCCCTGCCCCATGCGGGGTAAGAATAGGCGAACCTGTCCCAGTTGAGATTGAGCCCGGCGCTCGCACCCAGCTCCAGAAGGTGGAGCGGCTGGGGCGAGCGATCGGCTAGCCAGAGGAAGCCGCACGCCAGCCCGGTTGCCCGCGCCGTCTCGTTGGTCTGCGGAGGCGAATTCATGAAGTCGCGGACGTAGGCTTCTTCCCGCTCCATGAAATCTCGCGCCAGAGGCCAGATCCGGCCCATCGACCAGTCGGACCGGGCTTCGGGATATTCCGCGGCCAGTTTCGGGTCTCGCCCGGTCAATGCAGCCGCGTGCAGCGCCCCCGCCAGACGGAGGGAAACAGCATCGGCGCGTGGATGGCCTGGCCAGCTATCCGTCAGCCTTGCAACGATGCCGCCCGCCTCGATGTCCTCAGCGCAGCGCGCCAGCAACTGCTCGGTGAAGGGCGACCCGAACTCGCCGCAGAAGCGCGACTGAAGCCGGAACTCTTCAAGGACGCTGATCACCTTACGCCCCCGGCGTCATCACCACGCGGCCGATCACGCGCCCGCCGCGCAGATCATTGAGCGCAGCATTCACCTGCTCCAGCGGACGTGTCTTGATCGGCACGTCAGGCGCGCCTGTGCGCTTCACAAGGTCCAGCAGCTCGGCGATCTCGACGAGGCTGCCGACATAGCTGCCCTGCACGGTCAGCGCTTTCATCGGGAAGAACGGCGTCGGGATGGTCACGTCGCCACCGAACAGGCCGACGACGATCACCTTGCCGCCCTTGATGGCGGTGTCGACGCCGAGCTTCACGGTGGGACCAGCGCCGACAAAGTCGATCACCGCCCAAGCGCCGCCGCCTGTGGCGGCGCGGATCTGATCAGCGGCATCCTTTGCTGCGCCGTCGATCACAAGCGATGCGCCCGCCGCCTTCGCCGCTTCGCGCTTGGCGGGATCGATATCAACGACGATGGTGGAGTGACCGCCCATCTTCTTGTGCAGCGCCAGCGCCATTAGACCAACGCCGCCCGCACCGATCATCACCACCGGCGCCTGGGCCAGCGTGTCCGACACTTTCCTGAGCGCGCTGTAAGCCGTGACGCCGGAGCATGCGAGCGGCGCGGCTTTCTCTGGCGCGATGCCGCTGATGTCGAACAGGTAGCGCGGGTGCGGGACCAGCACGTGCGTTGCGAAGCCGCCGCCGCGATGGATGCCCACGCTGCACGGCTTGGTGCAGAGGTTTTCTTCGCCGCGCTTGCACACGATGCACTCGCCGCATCCCATCCATGGATGGATCAGGCGAACGTCGCCAACCTTCACGCCCTTCGCGTCGGGGCCGACAGCGACGACCTCGCCGACATTCTCGTGACCCATGGTCAGCGGCAGTTTCACGCCGCGATCCTGCAGCCGCAGTTTCTGGCCGCCGCCAATGTCGTAATAGCCGTCCCAGATGTGCAGGTCGGAATGGCAGACGCCGGCTGCCAGCACTTTGAGGACAAGGTCTGTGCCTTTGGGCTCCGGCGTGTCGCGCTCCATGCGCTGCAGCGGGGCGCCGCACTCACAGACATCGAAGCTATGCATCGCGCTCTCCCGCGGTTTCTTGTTACTGTCAGCTTAGGCTTTCAGTTGCAGACGCGCCAGCTTCGTGAAGGCGGGCTTCGTGGGGGCATTGAGCAGCGCGAAATGCACCTTTGGGCGACGTGGCGAGACTGGGATGGTGCATCAAGATGCACCCTACGAAGCGCGCGCTCTCGATCGGACCGGCGCTTTCGCCCTGCGGGATGCTGTCTCTCGTCCCTCCTTGTGAGGGAGCGGGGCGCGTGGGGATGCGCCGTGGGGTAGTCCTATGCCAGCTTGC
>CALMWO010000347.1 GCA_937873805.1 uncultured Hyphomonadaceae bacterium | reverse complement strand
GCCAGACCGGGGCGCGGAGCGACCGGCGCAGCTTTCGCCGGATCTTCCGGGTCGCCTTCCCAATCCTTGATCTGTCCCTTGTCGAGCATCAGGCGCCGCCTCCGACAACGAAGTGCAGCGGAAGAATGCGCTCGACCAGCAAGGCGGCGAACAGGGCAAACAGGTAAATGATCGAGATGCCGAACAGCGCCTTGGCGTGGCGCATGTCGGCCGGAGCATCAGCGTCGCCTGCCCGGCTCATGAAGACACGAACCGCGCCCCACAGGAAGGCCGCGCCACCGACGGCAGCGACAACGAGATAGATCCAGCCGCCGAGGCCGGTCGCAACCGGCACGAGGCCGAAGGGCGCGGCCACGAGCGTGTAGATCAGGATCTGGCGGCGCGTTTCTGCGGAGCCCTTGGTGACTGGCAGCATGGGCACGCCAGCGCGGGCGTATTCCTTCTGCGTCCAGAGCGACAGCGCCCAGAAGTGCGGCGGCGTCCAGAGGAAGATCAGGCCGAACAGGATCCAAGCATCGGCCGGCGCATTGCCCGTCGCAGCGGCCCAGCCGATCACCGGCGGGAAGGCGCCAGCGGCTCCGCCGATGACGATGTTCTGCGCCGTCGAGCGCTTGAGCCACATCGTGTAGACAACGGCGTAGAAGAAAATCGAGAAGGCCAGCAGGGCGGCGGCGAGCGGCGTCGCGGCCAACGCCATCAGCATGACAGCCATCGCCGACATGATGAGGCCGAACGACAGCGCGTCTGTCGGCGCGATGATGCCGGCGGGGACGGGGCGCGTGACGGTGCGCGCCATCAGGGCGTCGATATCGGCGTCGTACCACATGTTAAGCGCGCCAGCTGCGCCAGAACCCAGCGCCACCGCAAATACCGCAACAGCGGCCGCGAACGGATGCATGCCGACGGGAGCAGCCACTAGGCCGACGAACGCGGTGAAGACGACCAGCGACATCACGCGCGGCTTCATCAGGCGCACATAGTCCATCGCGCTCGAAGAAGCGGTTGCAGTGGATGTGCTGGCGATGGTCGCGTCGGACATCTGCTTTGCGCTGCAGCCCGGACCTTCAGGCCCGGGCTGCTTGCGCCCTGTTACTTGAACCGCGGGAGGTCGTTGTACTGGTGGAACGGCGGCGGAGAGGAGAGCGTCCACTCCAGCGTCGTTGCCCCCTCGCCCCACGGATTTCCGCTTGCCGTTGCCTTGCGGCGGCGAACGACCGCCTCAAGGATACCGATGAAGAACACGATCGTGGCAGCTGCGGCGACCCAGTAGCCGATGGTCGACCAGTGGTGCCATTCGCGGAACGCGACGGCGTAGTCGACGTAGCGGCGCGGCATGCCCTGCAGGCCAAGGAAGTGCTGCGGGAAGAAGATCAGGTTCGAGCCAATGAACATCAGCCAGAAGTGCAGACCGCCGATGAAGCCATTGTACTTGATGCCGAACATTTTCTCGAACCAGTAGTACCAGCCGCAGAAGAGCGTGAAGACGGCGCCGAGCGAAAGCACGTAGTGGAAGTGCGCCACCACGTAATAGGTGTCGTGCAGAGCATGGTCGACGCCGGCGTTGGCGAGCACGACGCCCGTGACGCCGCCCAGCGTGAAGAGGAAGATGAAGCCGATCGCCCACAGCATAGGCACTTTGAACTCGATGGAGCCGCCCCACATCGTGGCGATCCAGCTGAAGATCTTCACACCGGTTGGAACCGCGATCACCATCGTGGCGGCCACGAAGTACGCCTTCAGGTTCACGTTCATGCCGACCGTGTACATGTGGTGCGCCCACACGATGAAGCCGATGAAGCCGATGGCGACCATCGCGTAAGCCATCGCGAGGTAGCCGAAGATCGGCTTGCGCGAGAACGTCGAGATGACGTGGCTGACGATGCCGAAGCCCGGCAGGATCATGATGTACACTTCGGGGTGGCCGAAGAACCAGAACAAGTGCTGGAACATGACCGGGTCGCCGCCGCCCGAGACTTCGAAGAATTTCGAGCCGAAGTTACGATCCGTCAGCAGCATGGTGAGCGCGCCGGCGAGAACCGGCAGGGCCAGCACGAGCAGGAAGGCTGTGATCAGCACCGACCAGGCGAACAGCGGCATCTTGTGCAGCGTCATGCCCGGAGCGCGCATGTTGAGGATGGTGACGATAAAGTTGATTGCGCCGAGGATCGACGACATGCCCGCGAGGTGAAGCGAGAAGATCACGAGATCCATCGCCAGACCCGGGTGGCCCGTCGTGCTGGAGAGCGGCGGATAGAGCACCCAGCCGCCGCCGAAACCGTTGGCGCCCGCAGGGCCCGGAACGAACATCGAGAGCAGAAGGAGGAAGAACGAAACCGGCAGCAGCCAGAACGAGATGTTGTTCATGCGCGGCATCGCCATGTCCGGCGCGCCGATCATCAGCGGCACGAACCAGTTGCCGAAACCGCCGATCAGGGCGGGCATGACCATGAAGAAGATCATGATCAGGCCGTGCATCGTGGTGATGACGTTATAGTTGTGCTCGGAGCCGAAGAAGCCGCCGAAAGCCGTTCCGTTGAACAGCTGCAGGCCCGGCTCGGCCAGCTCGGCGCGCATGAAGCCCGAGAACACGAAACCGATGATCCCCGCGCACATCGCGAAGATCAGGTACAGCGTACCGATGTCCTTATGGTTCGTGGAGAACAGCCAGCGGGCCGGGCTGTACCATTTCGGATCGTGGTGATCATGCGCATGATCATGTCCATGGTCGTGACCGTGGTCATGACCGTGTCCGGCGGCGGCGGTTTTCGGCTCGCTCGACATCAAACGGCTCCCTGATCCCTACTACTGCGCAGAAGCGACTTGAGCAGGCTTCTTCGCCGGCATCACGCGGTCGAGGTAAGCCCGCGCCGCTTCCGGCGATGTCTTGAATTGCGTCTGCCACTCTTCGTACTGAGCCTGGGTGACCATGCGCAGTTCGATCGGCATGTTGCTGTGGTCCTTGCCGCAAAGCTCGGAGCACTGACCGTAGAACACGCCCGGCTCATCAACCTTGAACCAGAGCTGGTTCAGCTTGCCCGGCATCGCGTCGACCTTCAGCATGAACTGAGGCATCGCCCACGCGTGGATGACGTCCTTGGCGGAAATCTTGAGGCGGATGTATTTGCCGATCGGCGCAACCATCGGGTTGTTCACGGACAGCTGGGCGATGTCGCCACGCGCAGCCTGCAGCTCGAGCGACGGATCGGGCGCGCCAACTTTCAGCATGCGTGACTCGACGTTGAACTCGTTGTCCGTGCCGACGTTGTACGTGTAGTCCCAGAACCACATGTTGCCGTAGACCTTGATGTCCACGATCTCTTCTTCGCGCGCCTGCTCCGGCAGAACGTCTTGTTCGTAGAGCAGCGGGAAGGAGCCCTTGGCGATCCACACGAGGATCAGCACCGGCACGACGGTCCAGAGAATTTCGATAAGCGTGTTGTGCGAGAATTTCTTCGGCACCGGGTTCGCACGCTTGTTGTAGCGGATCATCACCCAGATCAGCAGCGCCGTGACGAAGATGGTGATCACCGTGATGATGATCAGGACCTCGCTGTGGAACGCCTGAACGTGCTTCGCCGTCTCCGTTGCCGGAGCCTGGAAGTCGATACCCCCAGCATGAGGCGTAGCCCAGGCGGAACCGCCGGCTACGAGGCTGGCGGCGCTAAGCGCCAAAAACTTCCAAGCACTGCGCATATTTATCTCACATCCTCCAGCCAGATGCGTGAAACCGGGGCTTTAACGTGATATGCTCCAGCTTGCCACCACTCCGTTCCGCCCCGCCGGGCGCATAGTGTCGCAGGCGGGTCGATTCGTTCGGCAGGCGCGTGGTCGCTACCAGAGGCACAAGGAGTTGGGAAGATGAGCACCCGGTTTCGATTGGGGATTTCAGTGGCGACACTAGCCGTCGTCATGCCGTTTGCCGCGCACGCACAGGGGGCCGTAACGGTCCTCGGCGGCGGGATGGGACAGGCCTGCTACGAGGCCGTCGAATACAGCCGCATGCAGCTAACGAAGGCGATCGAGCTCTGTAACCTAGCGCTCGATACGGAGCACATGCGGCCGAAGGATCGGGCCGCGACTTTCACGAACCGCGGCATTCTCTACATGCGGCAGGGCAACAATACCCGCGCGATGAGCGATTATCGCAAAAGCATCGACCTCGTGCCGGACCTTAAGGAAGCCAAGGTCAATCTTGGAGCCGCCCTCTACAACCTGAAGCGCTACCCCGAAGCCATGACCGCGCTGAACGAAGGCGTTGGAACCGAATCGGTCGATGCGCGCGCCGTCGGCTTGTACAATCGCGGCCTCACCCACGAGAAACTGGGCGATCTCCAGTCGGCCTACGAAGATTTCCGTAGCGCCCTCCAGATCAAACCAGAGTTCCCCCAGGCGTCCGCTCAGATTGCCCGCTTCACGGTCGTGCCCGTCGAGAGCTGAAACCCGGCCGGGTTTCACGCTGTCATTTCACGTCGCCCAGCCCTATCTAGGGGATGTGCGTGATATTGGCGTTTGACGAGGTAGAGCCATGACAGACCGCAGCCTGATCGAGGACGTGGGCGTCGGGATATCCAAGGCCGCCGGAATTCTCGACGACGCGCTTGCCGGTGCGGAAGATGGCGAGATTTATCTCGAATCCGTCCGCTCCGAGAGTTTCCTGTTCGACGACGGCCGCCTGAAGTCGGCCTCTTACGACAGCGGCCAGGGCTTTGGCCTCCGGGTCGTTTCCGGCGAGACGACCGGTTACGCTCATGCCAGCGAAATTTCGGAAGCGTCCCTCCGTCGCGCCGCTACGGCAGCTTCCGCGGCCAAACGCGGCCGCTCTGGCATCCTCGCCGTTGGCCCGACGCCGGTGAATCGCCGCCTTTACGCGGACGTCGACCCCACTGCCTCACCCGACTTCGTCACCAAGACCGGGCTCCTTGCCGAGATCGATGCATGGTGCCGTGCGCGTGACCCGAAGGTGGTTCAGGTGTCCGTCTCGCTGGCCGGATCGCGAACCGCCGTGGAGATCATCCGCTCGGGCGGCGCTGCGGTCGCTGAAGCCCGGCCGCTCGTCCGCCTCAATATCTCGGTCACCATGGAGAAAGATGGACGCCGCGAGACGGGTTCCGCCGGCGCTGGTGGCCGCGCCAACTATGACGAATGGATCCAGCCGGATCGCTGGAAGGCCCTTGCCGAGCGTGCGATCCGCAAGGCCGAGATCAATCTCGACGCCATCCCCGCCCCTGCCGGCGAGATGGAAGTGGCGCTCGGGCCGGGCTGGACGGGCGTGCTGCTGCACGAGGCTGTCGGCCACGGCCTTGAAGGCGACTTCAATCGCAAAGGCTCGTCCGTCTATTCGAACCGCATCGGCGAGCAGGTGATGGCCAAAGGCGTCACCATCGTCGACGATGGTACGATCGCGAACCGCCGCGGCTCGCTCTCCTTCGACGATGAAGGCACGCAGACACAGCGCACCGTGCTGGTCGAGGACGGCAAGCTGATCGGCTACATGCAGGACCGGCAGAACTCGCGCCTGATGGGCGTCGCGGCAACCGGCAATGGCCGCCGCGAGAGCTACGCCAACGCCCCCATGCCGCGCATGACCAACACGTTCATGACCGGCGGCACGCATGATCCTGAAGAGATCGTCCGCTCGATCAAGCGTGGCATCTGGGCCGTCGATTTCGGCGGCGGTCAGGTGGACATCACCAATGGTCAGTTCGTCTTCCAATGCACGGAGGCCTACCTCGTCGAAAACGGCAAAGTCGGACGGCCGGTGAAGAACGCCACACTGATCGGCCACGGCCCCACCGTGATGAACAGCATCTCCATGGTCGGCAACGACTTCGCGATGGACGACGGCGTCGGCACCTGCGGCAAGAGCGGGCAGTCTGTTCCTGTTGGCGTGGGCCAGCCTTCGCTAAAGATCGATGCGATCACGGTTGGCGGCGCGGGCTAAACGTCGGCATATTACGGACAAGCAAACGGCCTCTCTCGCGAGAGGCCGTTTTTGTTTGGGCTATGCCCTCGCCTACTCCGCCGTTTTTGGCGCGTGAGACATGACTTCGGGGTTCTCGTCGAATGCGCCGTGCGCCATGCGCTTCAGGAAGAAGCTGGCCACGCACAGTGCGACGCCGATACCCACGCCCCACCAGCCCAGCATCTCGAAGACCTTGAGCGAGCTTTTCAACGCCGCTTCGTTATCGAGCGCGGCGCCGGCGATCGTCTCGGTTTCAGCCATGCCCGCGATGATGCCGCTGACATACCCGGCCCACGCATTGGCAAGGAACCACGTCGCCATCATCGTCGAGAGCAGTTTGAAGACTGACAGTTTGGAGACTGCCGACAGCCCAACCGGCGAGACGAACAGCTCCCCCGTCGTGTGGAACAGGTTGAGCAGGATCAGGAAGATGATCGGCACCTGGAAAGCGCCGTCGGCAAAGGTCGCGCCCCATGTCAGCATGAAAAAGCCGACGCCGACCTGGATGATGCCGAGGCCGAATTTCAGCGTCGGATTCGGATCGCGATTGCGAACGCCCAGCCATGTCCAGAGCGCCGCGAACACCGGCGCAAAAAGCAGGATGAAGCCCGAGTTGAAGGACTGGGTCTGCGCTGCGTTGATGGTGAAGAAGCCATCGTTCGGAAGCTGGGTGTTACGTTCAGCGAAGAGGTTCAGCGACGAACCAGCCTGTTCGAACAGCGTCCAGAATACGGTCGCGGCGGCGACCAGGATCAACGCCAGACCAAGTCTCTGGGCCTCGTGCGAGGTGAGCTTGGTCATGTTCCAGAAGATGTATCCAAGAATCAGCACCGATCCGATCAGCAGGGCGATCGCAATATGGATGTGTGGCTGGCTGCTGATGCCGAGCGCGCTGAGGTTCTGCTCAGCGAACGCGTTGAGGTTGGCGAGGATGTCGGCCGGCGGCGACTGAACGAGCAACCAGACGACGCCGACACTCAGGAGGCCGCCGATATAGATGATGTGCTCACGGCTGAGGCCGAACTTGACCTTCGAGACAAGCTTCTCGGGCTCAGGCGGATTGCCGATCTCTTCGGGAAGCTGTTTTGGTCCGGGCGTCCAGAACAGGAACCGGCCACGCACGAACACCAGCCATCCGAACAGCATGCCGACGCCTGCCAGTCCGAAACCCGCCCACCAACCGACCGATTGGCCCAGCAGGCCGCAAAGCGCACTCGACCAGAACGACCCCAGATTGATCCCGTAATAGTAGAGCGTGAAACCGGGATCGCGGCGCGGATCGCCTTGCGGGTAGAGCTGCCCCACCATCGATGAGATGTTGCTCTTCAGGAAGCCGACGCCGACGATGATAAGCGACAGCGCCAGATAGAAAATGCCGACGAACAGCGGGTTGCGATTGGCCACGCCAAATTCGTAATCCGCCTTCGCAATCGTTGCCGGAAGCGCGGCGCTGGCTGGCAAGCCAGCGAAAATGAGATCGCCCGCTGCGTTGGGCGAGATCGTGCAGGCCGATCCCGAGTCAGCTTTCGCATTCAGCTCGCAACGCACATTTTCGACCGGAAGGAAGATACGTCGGTCGCTGCCACGGCCATCGACCTCAAAGCGATACTCGGTTCCGGCGACGGTCATCGTCTGCACAGCCGGCTCGCCTTCCGCCGCCATGAGCAGGTGACCAGCAACCAGAAGCAGCGCGCCGAACGCGACGGACTTCTTGGTTCCGAGGTATCGGTCGGCGAGAATGCCGCCCACGAGCGGCATCAGGTACACCAGCGATGTATAGGCCCCGTACTGCGAGCCCGCGAAACTATCCGAAAAAAGGAAATGCTGAGTGAGATAGAAAATCAGGATCGAGCGCATGCCGTAGTAGGAGAAACGCTCCCACATTTCGGCGAAGAAGAGGATGTGCAGACCCTTGGGATGCTGACGCATCTGCGTGAAGACGGGGATCGCCGTCAGGGCCGTAATGAACAGCCCGACCACGACGACGATATTGAAAAAATCCATGGACCCCTCAGCGCTTACGCAAGCGCTGAAGATCAACACGCGCCGGAGGCAGGCTCAACCCCTTGAATCGTCGCCGGGGCGCAAGGATTTGCCTCTTGGGATGAACGGCTCGCCTCGCGGGCTAGCGCGGCGAATGGATCAGGGCATCCTTGAACGCAAGACGCAGGTCGCGCTGCCACGGCCCGTGATACATCGCCAGCCAACGCTCAGCCGGCGTGATCCCGCTATCCGCGATTTCTTCAAGCTCGGCCAGGAACCCTGTCTCGTCCTTGCCGGAGCTGTTCAAGTTCTTGCGACGCTTCAGCCCGGCAATTGAAAGCTTCACCGCTTCCTTCGCGATTGCCTGCGCCGTTGTATTGCGGATCGGCGCCTTCAGCCCCTGCATCGGCACGGCAGACCGAAGCGCCTGACGCTCAGCCGCGTTCCAGTGCTTCACCAGTTCCCAGGCGCCATCAAGCGCCGTCTCGTCGTACAGCAGCCCCACCCAGAATGCCGACAACGCACACAGGCTGTCTTGCGGACCCGCATCGGCGCCGCGCATCTCGAGGAATGTCTTGAGGCGCACTTCGGGGAAGATCGTCGAGAGGTGATCGTCAAAATCATCCATCGCGGGCTTCTCGCCGGGCAACAGCGACAGCTTGCCCGCCATGAAATCGCGGAACGAATGCCCCGACGCATCGAGATACTTGCCGTCGCGCCGCGCGAAGTACATCGGCACGTCGAGCGCGTAGTCGACATACTGCTCGAAACCAAAACCTTCGTCGAATGCGAACGGCAGCATGCCCGTGCGATCCGGGTCCGTGTCGGTCCACACATGCGAGCGATAAGAGAGGAAACCATTCGTCCGGCCTTCGGCGAACGGAGAGTTCGCGAACAGCGCCGTGGCGATCGGTTGCAGCGCGAGACTGACGCGCAGCTTCTTGACCATGTCGGCTTCGGAGCCGAAGTCGAGATTGGTCTGCACCGTACACGAGCGGAACATCATCTGCCGCCCAAGTCGGCCGACCTTCTCCATGTAGGCCTTCATGATGCCGTAGCGCCCCTTGGGCATCATCGGCGTCTCGTCCAGCGACCACACGGGCGAAAAGCCTAGTCCGAGGAACTCAATGCCCATCGGTCCCGCGATGGCTTTCGTCTCGCGGAGGTGTTGGGTGATCTCGGCGCAGGTCTCGTGGATAGTCTCCACCGGCGCGCCCGAAAGCTCGAACTGGCCGCCGGGCTCAAGGCTCAGGCTCGCCATGCCCTTCTTGCCGCCGATGATGTGGTCACGCTCGATGATCGGCGCCCAGCCGAACTCGCTCGACATGCCCTCAAGCAGCTTGCGAATGGATGATGGGCCTTCGTACGGCACGGGCCGCAGCGTCTTCTCGATGAAGCCGAACTTCTCGTGCTCGGTGCCGATGCGCCATGCCGTCTTGGGCTTGGACCCGCCCGCAAGTCGCTCAACGAGTTCGCGCTTGTCGCGGATACGCGGCGCGGCCTCGTCGATGTCGCGAGTGGGTGTTGTCATGCAAAGCGTCCCGGACCGGTCCTCACCAGCCAGATAGGTACGCCCGGATAGGTGCGCCAGCAGGGGCCGTCAAATGTTCGATTTGTGAAGGAAAACTATTGCGTGTGAGCGCCTAGCGCCGCCAGTCGCCCCGGATGGCTTGCCATAACGCAAGCGCCGCGAGGGCAGCTGTCTCAGCTCGCAGGATGCGGGGCCCAAGTCCAACCGGCCTGACAAAGGGAAGTTCACGCAGTCGTTTGCGCTCGGTAGGCGAGAACCCGCCCTCCGGCCCGATGAGAATCGCGGCCGGCGAATCCCCAAGGCCAGCCAGCACATCGGCCATGGGGCCCGCTTTTCCGGTCTCGCCACCCCACGGGCGGCCACCATCGTCTCCGGCCTCATCCGCGTAGATCAGCAGGCGGGCTGGGTCCCATTTCCGAAGCAAGGCATCCAGCTTGACCGCTTCGCGCACTGGCGGCACGTCCAGCCGCTCGGTCTGCTCGGCCGCTTCGATTGCCAATCGCGCCAGCCTGTCCACCCGCACGTTCTCGGAGTTGGTCCGTTCGGTCAGCACCGGCAGGATTTCCGCGGCGCCAAGTTCGACCGCCTTTTCGACCAGGAAATCGGTCCTGTCCTTTTTTAGCGCTGCGAATAGCAGCCAAAGGTCGGGCACGCCCGCCTGCTCGCGCACCCGAGCGCCAAGCAGCAATCGCGCTATGCTCTTGGTTACCGCCGAGACGCTCGCATCGAACTCCCCGTCGCGTCCGTTGAACACCCGCACCGGATCGCCCACACCCAGACGCAACACGCGCGTCAGGTAATGCGCCTGATCGCCGTCGATCGGGATATCTGCGCCCTCGCCAAGATCGGGGGCGACATGAAGCCGGGGTGTCGCGCTCATGGCTCTGCGCTATATCGGGCTCCCGCCCCCGTGCAAGGTATTTGCCCGCAAGGACCAGCCGTGACCGACCCCGCCGCCCCAACAGCACCAGCCGACGCCGTACGTGGCTCATGGGTCGCCCGCGCGCCTGCGTTCGCAAGGCCGTACCTCCAGCTCTCCCGGTACGACCGCCCAGCTGGATTCTGGCTGCTCGGGCTACCTTGCCTGATCGGGCTTGCCCTTGCCCGTGCGCCCGCCGACTTCCTGCCCAGCGA
>CALMWO010000346.1 GCA_937873805.1 uncultured Hyphomonadaceae bacterium | reverse complement strand
GGTGGCTGGAGCTTCGACGTTCCGCACCTTCATCTCAAATCAGGTGCGCTTTCGCCGCTCAAGCAATTCGCATTCGAGCTGCGAACCATCGTCCGGCAGCAGTCTCTCCCGGGCTACCATCTGAGCCTTGAGCACAGCTTCGGCCGCGAGCGGCTGATCTTCAAACCCATCCCCGTCGACCCGTTCGTTGCCGCTGCCCGGCGCGTCGGTTTCCCTGTGGAGAAGTTGGCATGACATTCGGCCTATTAAAAACCGTCGGACTCGGCCCATCGGAAACCCGATCCTCGGCCTATCGAAAACCGGGACCATGCGGAAACCCGCAGAATTCTGCGGCAAATCGGCGCTCCTCTAACGATGCTAATAGAAAAGAATCCTTCGGATTCTTGCTAACCCTTTTGCAGCCTGTGGATAATCGCGGTGCGACGGGCCCGCTCAACGTCCGCGTCAAGCTTGTCGGGTTCGCGGTGGCAGGAGCGCGGCCATGAGCGAGCCAACTGCGCAGCGGCACAGCTCCTCGCACGCCATCAGGTCAGCAACAGCCAGCGCCCTGACCGAGGTCGAAGTGACCTGGATCGAGAAGCGCTACGAACAATGGATCCGCTTCGGGCGCATCGCGGCTGACACGATCATCAACCGCCGCACGCGCGTCATCGCCTTCCGTCCCGGCGCGGTCTTCGCCTTCGTGCGCTGGTCCTCGAACGACTATGGCACCATCCATTCGTGCATCGACATCGTGACGGCAGTGGCACCGGGCGAGGCCTACACGACGTTGCCGTTTGTCCGTCCCGGCGCTGACATTCTGCTGCACATCGAGGGCTGGCCCAAGGTAGCACAGGTGTTACAGGCCATCGATGCAGTCGAAGCCGCCGGTGTTGATCCGTGCGACGCATCGCCCGATCACTGGCGCCACGTCGGCAACCGGCTGAATGCCGGAATGCCGTTCAGGGCTTACACAGCGGAGCGGCACGCGGCCTGGCTCCGGCGCAAGGCGCTCGAAGCATGAGCCGCCGCCGCTATGTTCGCGCCACGATACTGTGGGCAGGCTTGTTCAGCGCCGGGTTCGCAGCAGTCGCCATGCTGTCGCCGCGACCGCGACTGATGTGGAACGCGAGCGCCAGTGCGCCCGTCGGCCTCTATCGCCTCGTGAGCGACACACGCCCAAGGCTCGGCGAGTTGGTCGCCATTGTGCCGCCGACTGCGACCGCACGGATGATGGCCGAGCGCCATTATTTGCCAATCGGCGTGCCACTCATGAAACATGTCGCGGCCTTGCCCGGGCAATGGGCGTGCCGCGCCGGCGCTGTCGTCTCGGTGGACGGCAACCGTGTCGCCATAGCCAAATCGCACGACAGAATGGGTCGGCCTTTGCCAAGCTGGCAGGGCTGTCACCGCGTTCGGACAGACGAATTGTTCCTGTTGAACCCGGCGCCCGACAGCCTTGATGGGCGCTATTTCGGCGCTCTGCCCGCAGCCGGTCTTATCGGCACGGCACACCCCATCCTTACCCGTGATGCACCTGACCAGCCCCTGCGCTGGCGAGGCTTTGGTGCATCCGCCGCTTCCCCAACCACCAACCAGGAGCACAGGCCATGATGATCGGCGTCTTTCATTCCGCGCAGGACAGTTTCACCGGGCAAATCCGGACCCTCACGCTCGATGCTGTCGTGACGCTCGTCCCGGCTCCATCGAACGACAGCGACAATGCACCCGACTGGCGCGTGCTGCTCGGCGATGCCGAAACCGGCACTGAAATTGGTGCTGGCTGGAACCGCACAGGCGAGCGCGCCGGTGCCTTTGTCGCGGTGCAGATCGACGACCCGGCCTTTGCCCATCCCCTGCGCGCCAACCTGCTTCGGTCCATGTCCCGTGACGACGAGCATCACCTGCTCTGGTCGCGTCCGACCAATCGCGATCGGAAATAGGCCATGACCGTTGCTTCGCTTCGCCGTCGCAGGTGTTCCGTAGTTCGGATTGCCGTTCGGCTGCGCCTTCACCTTCTCCTTCCCGGCACTTGTTTCGCTCTCGGCTTGGCAGCGGCGACGTCTCCGGTTGCCGCAGTTGCGACGGTGCCTGACCAGTTTGCAGCGCATCCTTATGCGCCGCATGTCGCAGAGGCATCGCAGCGCTTCGGCATTCCCGAGCTCTGGATATGGGCGGTGATGCGGGCGGAAAGTCGCGGCAATTCGCGTGCGGTTTCGCCTGCAGGAGCCATCGGGCTGATGCAGATCATGCCCGGCACTTGGTCTATGCTGAGCGCGCGGCATGGCCTTGGCTCTGACCCGTTCGATGTGCGTGCGAACATCCTTGGAGGTGCGGCCTATCTGCGCGCCATGTGGGATCGGTATCGCAATGTCAGCTTGATGCTGGCGGCCTACAATGCGGGACCAGGCCGTGCCGATGACTATGCTGCCGGTCGTCGCAGTCTTCCGGCAGAAACCGTCAACTACGTCGCCCAGATCGCGCCAAGTCTTGGAATGGCCAGCATCGCTTCGCCTGCTGCCATGCCACCTGCCAATGCTCATCCCTGGCGTCAGGCTACATTGTTCACACCGCGCGGGGATGGAGAAGCGAGCAGCAATGACGGTACGGCCGATGTGCAGCCACAGCGCACCCAGCTTGCGTCGCCGTCGGCCTCTTTGCCGTCACCGAACCCCGCGCCGCACCCCCTGTTTGTCTCGCTTTCACCACGAAATCCGTGATGGGTTACGCCAGCGCATCTCCGACGGTTCGGGCGTCGTGTCGGATAGGTACGGCGGGGAGGAGTGTGTTTGAGCGAGAGGGCAATTGTGGAGGGCAAGATAAAAGGAGTGCCAGCACCTGGCTCTCATGTGGTTGTTGTAGCGCGATAATTTCGTATGGCACCGGGCAAAGCCCGCCATACGATGTTTCCCAAACACCCGCAAAACTGCGGCGTAATCGTCTGGCACCTTCAAAATGAGCCGCGACGACAATGAATTTCGGGTGCGGCCGGGAAGAAGCAGGGACAGCGGTGCAGCCTCTGGGCGGCGGAGCCAGAAGCTGGCGGCTCAGGTCCAGCGTGCCGCCAACAAGGCGGGCCATGCGGGTTCACGGCGAGCGGGTCTGAAACGCGGCAGTGGCAGCGGCAAAGCCGCGCGCGGGCGTCGGACGGTTGCCGCGATGCGCCGCACACCTGGCCAACGCCGCGTTACTGTCATGGCGCGCATCGCTCGCCATAAAGGTGCGCATTACCGCGCCGCACCGCTGGCAAAGCACATCAAGTATCTTGAGCGTGACGGCGTGTCCCGCGACGGGCGCGATGCCTCGATGTTCGATGCCCAGACCGACAGGGCTGATCGGGATGCCTTTGCAGGGCGTTGCGAAGATGACCGGCACCACTTTCGTTTCATCGTCTCGCCCGAAGATGCCGGGGACATGGAAGACCTGCGCAGCTTCACCCGCGAATTGATGGCTGACGCGGCCAAGGATCTGGGCACAGAACTGGACTGGGTCGCCGTTGACCATTGGAACACCGACAATCCGCACATCCATGTGCTGGTGCGCGGCGTAGCCAGCGACGGCACCGATCTTGTCATTGACCGGGGCTATATCAGCGAAGGGCTGCGATTCCGGGCGGAAGAGCGGGTGACGCTCGAACTGGGGCCGCGCACCGAGCTGGACATCCGCACCGCACTCGAACGCGAGGTCGATGCCGAGCGCTGGACCAGTCTTGACCGGCAGCTTGAACGCTTGGGTCAGGATACCGCAGGCCTTGTCGATCTGCGTCCAGGCGGCGACGCCGATCCCGAAATGCGCCGGCTGCTGTTGGGCCGCGCCGCCAAACTGGAGCAGCTGGGGCTGGCGGCGCGCGAAGGGCCTGCGGTGTGGGCTTTGGAGCCCGGTGCCGAAAACACATTACGCGATCTTTCGGTGCGCAACGACATCATCAAGACGATGCACAATGCCATGAGCCGCGACGGCGGGCGGTTTGATGCATCGGCATTGGCCCTGCATCAGGACGTTCCAAGCGAACCGGTCATCGGACGCCTGGTCGAACGTGGCCTCCACGACGAGCTGTCGGGCAGCGCCTATGCCATCGTCGATGGAGTCGATGGTCGCACGCACCATCTGCGGTTCAATAACATGGAGATGACCGGCGATGCCAAAGCCGGATCGATTGTAGAACTGCGCTCATGGGAGGATGCCAAAGGGCATGACCGCTTGTCGCTTGCCACGCGATCAGACATACCCCTCGAGGCACAGATCAAAGCACCTGGCGCGACGTGGCTTGATCGCCAGCTTGTCGCGCGCGATCCCGTGGCAACGGGCAATGGTTTCGGGCGCGAGGTGCGCGATGCCCTAGATGCCCGCGCCAGCCATCTCGAAACGCAGGGGCTTGCCCGCCGGCAGGGCCAGCGGGTCATCCTTGCTCAGGATCTCGTCGGGACGCTGAAGAATCAGGAACTGACGGCCGCCACGCAGGCCATCGCCGCGCGCACGGGACTTGAGCACAAACCGTCGGGCGCAGGCGACTATGTCAGCGGCATCTACCGGGAGCGGGTGACGCTTTCGACGGGCCGCTTCGCGATGATCGACGAAGGGCTGGGCTTCCAGCTCGTGCCCTGGCGCCCGGCGCTCGATCAGCACCTCGGCCAGCACATCACCGGCACCATGTCGCCGGGCGGTTCTGTCGACTGGGCCTTGGGCCGCGGACGCGGGATCAGCCTGTGACCCTCATTTACCCCCTCATCAGGAGTAACTTTCAATGAACGCCACCCGTATTCTCTGGGGTCAGGTCATCGCCGTCATCAGCGTCACCTTGCTTGGCATCTGGTCTGCCACCCAATGGACGGCCCACGCCCTTGCGTACCAACCCGAGCTAGGCCAGCCTTGGTTCTGGCTGGGACAATGGCCGATCTACCCACCCTACGCCTTCTTCTGGTGGTGGTTTGCGTTCGACGCCTATGCGCCAAAGATCTTCCAGACCGGAGCTTTTATCGCGGTTTCGGGCGCCATGGCCGCCATAGTGATCGCGATCGCCATGTCGGTGTGGCGCGCGCGGGAGGAGAAGCAGTCAGAGACCTATGGTTCCGCGCGCTGGGCGACCGACAAGGAAATCCGCAAGGCTGGCCTTCTGAAACAGGACGGCGTGGTGATCGGCTCGCACAAGAACCGGTATCTGCGGCACAATGGCCCCGAGCATATTCTCTGCTTTGCGCCGACCCGTTCCGGCAAAGGCGTTGGTCTCGTCATCCCGTCGCTGCTCGCCTGGCCGGGCAGCTGCATCGTCCACGATATCAAGGGCGAGAACTGGGATCTGACAGCGGGCTTTCGCGCCAGGCATGGCCGCGTCCTGCTGTTCGATCCGACCAACCCCGCATCCAACCCCTACAATCCGCTGCTCGAAGTCCGGAAGGGCGATTGGGAAGTGCGTGATGCCCAGAACATCGCCGACATCTTGATCGACCCCGAAGGGTCACTAGAAAAGCGCACGCATTGGGAGAAGACCAGCCATTCGCTGCTCGTCGGCACCATCCTGCACGTCCTCTATGCCGAGAAGGACAAGTCGCTGGCCGGGGTGGCTGGCTTCCTCTCCGATCCGCGCCGTTCGATCGAAACCACGCTGCACCGAATGAAGACGACCCCGCACCTCGGCAAAGACGGTGTTCACCCCGTCGTGGCTGCCGCCGCGCAGGAACTGCTGAACAAGTCTGACAATGAGCGGTCTGGCGTCCTGTCGACCGCCATGTCGTTCCTCGGCCTCTACCGCGACCCCGTGATTGCGCAGGTCACCGGAGCCTCTGACTGGCGCATCACCGATCTTGTCGATTCAGCGGCACCTGTGTCGCTCTATCTGGTCATTCCTCCTTCCGATATCAGCCGGACCAAGCCACTCGTCCGCCTGATGCTCAATCAGATCGGTCGCCGCTTGACCGAAGAGCTGAGAGCCAAGGGTCGCCGGCAACGCGTCATGTTCATGCTCGACGAATTCCCGGCTCTGGGGAGGCTCGACTTCTTCGAAAGCGCCCTGGCCTTTGTTGCAGGCTACGGGATCAAGGCATTCCTGATCGCGCAGTCGCTCAACCAGATTGAAAAAGCCTACGGGTCGAACAACGCCATTCTCGACAATTGCCATGTCCGCGTCGCGTTCGCGGCCAATGATGACAACACCGCCAGCCGCGTTTCCAATGCGCTCGGCACCGCCACCCAGATGCGGGCGATGAAGAATTATGCCGGGCATCGCCTCTCGCCATGGCTCGGCCATATCATGGTCTCACGGACCGAGACCGCGAGGCCGTTGCTGACGCCCGGCGAAGTTCAGCAATTTTCTGAGCACGAGGAGATTGTGCTGGTGGCCAGCAC
>CALMWO010000345.1 GCA_937873805.1 uncultured Hyphomonadaceae bacterium | reverse complement strand
ACAATGATCCGCCGGTCGTGAAGATCGCTGATTACGGCAAGCAGCGCTTTGCCGAGCAGAAGAAAAAAGCGGAAGCGCGGAAGAAGCAGAAGTCGGCTGACCTCAAAGAGATCAAGCTTCGTCCGAACATCGACAAGCACGATTACGAAGTGAAGGGCCGTTCGATCCGCCGCTTCTTCGAGGAAGGCGACAAGGTGAAGATCACCATGCGCTTCCGCGGTCGCGAAATGGCGCACCAGCATCTCGGCATGGAATTGCTGACCAAGGTGAAGGCCGAATTCGCTGACGTGGCGAAGGTCGAGTCCGAGCCGAGGCTCGAAGGCCGCCAGATGGTGATGGTGCTGTCTCCGCGTTGAGCGGGGCCGGCCTTTATCCAGCATTCGATCTTTCAGGGAGACGCGCGATGATCAGGGCCACGTTCGCCGGCATCGCAGCGATCTTCCTGATCGTCGGCTGTGACAACGCATCAAAACCCGCCATTGCGCCAGCCGTTGAAAACGCGGCAGCCCCGGCTGCGCCGAGCGAGGCTGAGGTCGCTACCTTCGAAGAGGCCGTGGCCAATTTCGACGGCGCGACCCAGCACCTTGTCTGGGTTCTGCCGCCCGGCATCATCGCGAGCGGGCCCTTTAGCGCAAGGGTCGTTGTGAAGGCGGACGACGCAACCGAGCTGGATACGACGATACCGCTGACGTCTGAAAAGGCAGCCGGCGGGTCACGCGCGGAATACCCGGCCGGCGCGGAAGTGCTCCGCCTCTCGACAGATGCATCCTACCCCCAGCGCCTTGAAGAAATTCGCGGCGTCGTGGACGGCATCACATCCCGGCTGGGACCAGGTCATGGCGAACTCGCGATCACCAGCGATTTCAAGACCGAGATCGATCCAACCTTTCACCAGGAATACTGCGTCGACCAGAAGCTGCCGCCGGTTGCGATCTATCTCGAGCAGGGCGAACCTTCGACGTTGCGGAAACTGCCGATCGGCGGCGCAGAAAGCATCCTTCAGGCGACCATTCTTGCCGGTTGCGCAAACGCGAAGCCTGCTCCCTGACCAAGCCTTCACTTGAAGGCGGCCGAAGTTGGCCTACTCTTCCCGACATGAAAAACACATTCCTCGCAGTTGTCGCCGGTGTCGCGCTGATGGCGTGCTCTCCGTCGTCTGAACCCGCCCCCGCAGCCGCCCCGGTCGAACCGGCAGCCGCAACGCCAGCTCCGATTGAGCCCGCCCCACCGACAACGACGCCGGCAACCGATCCGGCCTTGGCTGACACCTGCAATATGGCGCAGTACGCCGCCCTGATCGGCAAGCCTGCGACAGATGCAGGCGTGCCGCCAGCCAGCGCGACCGTGCGGATCATCAAGCCAGGCGATCAGGTGACGATGGATTTCTCACCGACGCGCCTGAACGTCGACGTTGACGCCGCCGGCATCGTCACGGGCGTGCGCTGCGGCTGACGCCGCCTCGCTCGTGAAGAAAACAACGCGCGTGACGCTTGGCGTTGCGCGCGTCTGTCATTTAGAGTGACAACATGAAACACACGCTTCTGGTCCTTGTCGTCGCCACGCTGACCGGCCCAGCACTTTCGGCATGCACATTGATGGCGCCTGCGGAAACCGGATCGACGCAGACTGTGGAACAGACGGACACGTGCAAGGCAAAGTCCTACGCGGGATTGGTGGGCAAGCCCGCGACTGATCCAGCCGTGCCGCCGGCGAGCCGCATGGTCCGGCATATCCGGCCCAACTCGATTGTAACGATGGACTTCGCGGAGGCGCGGTTGAACATCGACATCGACGCCAACGGCGTGATCACCGGGCTGCGTTGCGGCTAGTCCGTTTGCCCGCACCTCCGGGCTGCGCTAAGGCACCTCTGGCGCGCAGGGCGGCGGAAACGGGGAAGACTTGCAGGTGACACGGCAATTCCTCGTGTTCGCGGACAAGATGTTCGCGCCCTCCGAAGGCTTCATCCAGAACTCGTACAAATCCTTCGACCAGCTGCAGCCGGTGTTTATCGGCAGCGAGATGCGCAGCGCGGCGCCTGCGGGCGTAAAGGCAATCGAGCTGGCTTCCCTGCATGGTCCACTTGGCGAGACGGGATTCAAGCAGTTCGGCCTGGTGTCGGACAAGCTGAAGTCGAGGCTCGCAGCAGAGAAGCCGGTTCTCATCCATGCGCATTTCGGCAAGTCCGGCGCATACGCGCTGCCACTGGCGCGCGCGATGGGCCTACCGCTCGTGGTGACGTATCACGGCGGCGACGCAACCAAGACCGCGAACACGAAGAACAGCGTGATGCGTGTCTACAACCGCCGGCGCGCGCGGTTGTGGCGTGAGGCGGCGCTGATCCTGCCGGTGTCGGAATTCATCAAGGGCGAACTCGCAAGCGCGGGATGCCCGGCGAACAAGATGACCGTGCATTACAACGGCGCCGATGCGAGCCGTTTCAATCCCGGCCAGAAGAGCAAGCTGATCCTGTTCGCAGGGCGATGGGTGGAAAAGAAAGGCATCGACACGCTGGTGGCGGCGCTCGCGCGGCTTGGCCCCAAGCTGGACGGCTGGCGCGTCAGGCTGGTCGGTGACGGCCCCCTGAAAGCGGAACTCGCCGGGCGGCTCAAGGCATCCGGCGTCGATATCGACCTACCCGGCTGGATTCCGGCCGCAGACATGCCGCGCCACTTTGCCGAAGCAATGATCCACTGCGTCCCCTCCCGCCGCGCCGCGACCGGCGACGCCGAGGGCCTGCCGACCGTCTGCATCGAGGCCATGCTCTCGGGCTGCGCCATCGCGGCGACCCGCCACGCGGGCATCCCCGAATGCGTGAAAGAGGGCGAAACCGGACTACTTGTCCCCGAAGGCGATGACGCGGCCCTGGCCGACAGGCTGGAGCGGATGACCGCCAATATCGAGGCAACGCTGGCAATGGGCGCAGCCGGGCGCCAACTGGCCCTGCGGGACTTCAATCTGGATATCCAGTCAAAGCGGCTACAGGATCTGCTGCTGGCCATGGCCTCCCCCGCGACCCGCTAAACGCTTGCTTTTGGGCGTTTGCCGCGTATAAAGCCCCACTTCCACAGGACCGGACAGGCTAATGGCATGCCTCCCGGGACTTTTTTCAGGCGTCGCGCCGTTGATTACTCCATTGTTTTTATGGGGGTATTTTCGGGTCGGACTGTCGCCAACTAGGAGACCGAAATGCCGAAGATGAAGACCAAGAAGGCCGCTGCAAAGCGGTTCACCATGACCGCGTCCGGCAAGCTCAAGCGTGGCGTTGCCGGCAAGCGTCACCGACTGATCAGCCACAACTCGAAGTACATCCGCACCAACCGCGGCACTGTCGTGGTTTCGGAAGCGGATACGCCTCGCGTGAAGAAGCAGTTCCTGCCGTACGGCGTGGGCTGAGCTTCTCTCTAACGCGCTAGCGCGCATTCCCTGATCAGATAACGGAGTTTCCCTATGCCCCGCGCACGCGGCCGAGTTCCGGCCCACGCCCGTCACCGCAAGGTCATCAAAGCCGCCAAAGGCTTTTACGGCCGTCGCAAGAATACCTTCCGCACAGCCCAGGCCGCCGTCGTCAAAGCCGGCGTCAACGCCTACAAAGGCCGTAAGCAGAAGAAGCGCAATTTCCGCTCGCTCTGGATCCAGCGCATCAACGCTGCCGTCCGCACGGTCGATGACAAGCTGACATACTCGCGCTTCATCGACGGCCTGACCAAGGCTGGCCTCGGTGTTGACCGCAAGGTCATGGCCGATCTCGCCATGCACGAGCCGGCTGCCTTTACCGCCCTGGTGGAGAAGGCCCGGAAAGCGCTCGCGGCTTAATCTAGCCGCGGCACTTATCTCCGTCGTCTTTCTCCGCTAGTTCCGAGCCGCTACGCGCGGGGCGGACTATGGCCCCGTGCGACCCACAAACCGCACGAGGCCGTCATGGCGATCGACCAACAGGTCAGCAGTATCGAGGCGGAGGCATCCTCCGCCATCGCCACAGCATCCGATGAGGCTGCGCTCGAAGCCATCCGCGTGGCGGAACTTGGCAAGAAGGGCCGCCTCTCGCTGCTGATGCGCGAACTCGGCGGCATGTCGCCGGAACAGCGCCAGTCGGCAGGCCCCGCCCTCAATGGCCTCAAGGATCGCCTCACCGCCGCGATTAACGCGCGCAAGGCGGATCTCGAACTGGCGTCCCTCAACAAGCGGCTCGAGACCGAACGCGAAGATCTCACCCTGCCGCCGCGCTACGAGCCCGTCGGCGCGCTGCACCCCGTCATGCAGGTGTTCGAGGAACTCGCCGCCATCTTCGCAGACATGGGCTTCGCCGTCGCCGAAGGCCCGGACATCGAGGACGACTTCCACAACTTCACCGCGCTTAACTTCCCGGCCGGCCACCCGGCGCGTGAGATGCACGACACCTTCTTCATGAAGCCCGCCGCCGATGGCAGCCGCAAGCTCCTGCGTACGCACACCTCGCCGATCCAGGTGCGCGCGATGCTGGCGAACAAACCGCCGATCCGCGTCATCGCGCCAGGCCGCGTCTACCGGAAAGACTGGGACGCGACCCACACGCCGATGTTCCACCAGATCGAAGGTCTGGTGATCGACGACAAGGTCCATATGGGCCATCTGAAGTCGTGCCTCACCGAAGCCTTCTCGCGCTTCTTCGAAGTGCCAACGACCGAGTCGCGCTTCCGCCCGCACTTCTTCCCCTTCACCGAACCGTCGGCGGAGATGGATATCCGCTGCGATCGCTCGGGCGCGGAGATCAAGGTCGGCGAAGGCAATGACTGGCTCGAGATTCTCGGCTGCGGAATGGTGCATCCCAACGTGCTCCGCTCCTGCAATATCGACCCCGAACAATACCAGGGCTTCGCCTTCGGCCTCGGCGTCGATCGCCTCGCCATGCTGAAATACGGAATGCCAGACCTCCGCCCCTATTTCGAAGCGGACGTCGAGTGGATCAGACACTACGGCTTCAAGCCGTGGCTCCTGCCGACTGTCACCGGAGGCCTCTCGTGAAATTCACCCTCCCCTGGCTGAAGGACTATCTCGACACGAACGCGGACCTTCCCGCGATCCTCGAAGCCATGACGCAAGCCG